>JBEPYD010000214.1:0-7023 GCA_041641575.1 Bacteroidales bacterium | reverse complement strand
ATATAAACTGATATTTCCTGAAAAATGGATTAAAGTCTTTTTTATAATTTTATTCAAAACGGTAACGTAATCCAACATAGAAACGCCTCCCGTGTATTGGACCCCATACCTGGGTAGCATCAAAGGTATCACTGAAAGGGTTTTCTGCATTTATTACCGGATTTTCCTGTACATAACCTGTCAGATTTTCAACACCTCCGTAAATATCCAGTTGTTTGAAATACTTCGTTATTTGGCCGCTCATAAGTGCATATGCCGGATATCTTTTTATTTCATCCTGCAGACCCGGAAGTCTCCCGTCGCCATTTACCTGCACGTTGTAATCAAATTGCCAGCTTTTTTCTGCTGTTTGGTAGCTCATGCTGAGCAAACCTTTATACCGGTTTACCAGTGCTTTCTCAACCAATTGATCCTGCAATGTAAATTTCACATCAGAATACCTGTATGCCAGGTTTATCTCTAAATTACGAATGGGGGTGTATTTTAGCTCTGCCTGGTAATTGTTTGAGAAAGATTTGCCCGCCAAATTCCGGAAATATACTGCTGTAGGGTCAGTATCGATATCTACAATAAGTTGTTCCTGAAACTGCGTGCGGTAAAAATCAACTATGGCTGAGAGTTCATTATGGTTTATCTCAAAATATTTTGTAAGGCTAAGGCCATAATTCCATGCTTCTTCCATGGCGGGTTTGTCCTCGAAAACCAGCCTTCGTCCACTGGAGAGCAGATAGCTGTTTTCTGCAATTAAATAAGGCGTACGATAGGCTTTCCCTGCTGAGCTTCTGAGGGTGAAATTATCCAGAACATCGTATTTTATATGCATCCGGGGTGTAAAAAAGAGGCCGAAATCGGAATGGTGATCAGCGCGCAAACCTGCAAGGATTACAAGCTTTTCATCCAGGTTAAAGGTGTATTGTCCAAATACGCCCGGAACTTTTTCATTCATTGAGAACGTGGTATCAAGATAAACCTCATTCAGATTGTTGTAGTTAAAGCTAACACCGGCACTATACATATGGTGTTCTGCAATAGTGGATTGAAATATCACATTGGTATGGATGTTATTCTGGTCGGCATCATAATTTCGAAGTCCGTAATATGAATTATGTTCATGCATGGTATAATTTGATACAAGTGCTATACTTGCATCTTCGTTATGCTTAAAAATATAGCCGGATTTCAGAAAACCATCCATTCTCCTGGTGTTAATGTTAATACCAAATCCGTTTGCAGTCGTCAGGGGAGCATCAGGATCATGCGATAATTGTCCGCCTATCCGGTTCTCTTCGAGAACAGTCAGACCAAACTGGGTGTTAAAATGGTCTTTTTCGTATTTCCAGCGGTTTAGAAACGAATATCGTTGGATGAGCGGATCGTCCAAAAAATTATCATTGTTTTCATCCCACTCTATTGCCAGCAAACTTCCATGTCCCATTACAGAAGTGCTCCAGGCATCATTGAGCTTTAGAGCTACCCCGGCGTTTGCCTCCATTCGTCCAAAAGAATTGGCAAAAAGGTTCACGAAACCTTTTTCATCTGTGTCGGGCTTTTTAAGTTCTATGTTGATTTGGCCTGTAAGGGATTCATATCCGTTTATCACACTGGCTGCCCCTTTTGAAATTTGTATGGAACTCATCCATGTACCCGGAATATACTCAAGACCGTAATTGTTTGCCAGCCCACGGAAATTCGGATTGTTCTCTGTCATGGTTTGCACATAAAGGCCGTTTAAGCCGAGCATTTGTATGCGCTTAACACCGGTAGCTGCATCAGCAAAAGAAACATCAACAGATGCGTTGGTTTCAAAACTTTCGGAAAGATTACAACAGGCAGCTTTGCATAATTCTTCGCTGGTAACAATGTGTGTGTGGATGGGCTCCTTTCGTGACAGATGGCTGCCGCTCTTTCTGTGGGCTACTTCTACTTCTTCCAGGTGCTCGCTGCCGCCAAGGCGTACTTGAATTTCTGAATCATGATCGTGCACATGCACGGTGTCAGGCTCATATCCGATAAAACTAACCACCAGGTAATGGGCCTCATGACCCGGACTTTCTATTTCGAAATTACCCCTGGTATCCGTGATGGTGCCTTTTGTTGTGCCGAGCCAAACCACGTTCGCGCCCACCAATGGCTCTGAATGTCCATGTTCTTCAATGGTAACTTTTCCCTTAAATAATTCCTGGGAATAAACACCTGAGAAGAAAATGACAGATATTAAAATTAATAACAGCTTTTTCATAAAAGATTACGATGATATATGATATAAAATAATTGAAAACCAGTTGCTTAAAAAGCTGTTATCAAATCAGCAACTGGCAATGGAGGTAAATGATTGGGGAAACCAGGCGTTTGTTGAGCCGGTATACATCACTTGTTGTTTTTTGTGGAGAAGGAAGATTCAGGAAAATGAGACCAGAGAATATGGCTGGTTGATCTTCTTGTTGATCGTTGTTATTTACAAAAGGTTTTTCAACCTTAACAATATCCACATCACATGATGCATGTTGCTGGTGTGTTTCCGTATTGCAACAAGGTTTATCTTCGTGGTGATGATGTTCCGCATCATGTGTCAGATGTGGAACAGGCGCAGGCAAAATGGAGGTGTGCTCACAGGAACCACAGTAATGGTGGATTACCTGAAAGCCCGTAGTAGCAACCAAAAAAAGGATTGCTAAAAAGTATGCTCCATATATTTTCTGCCTTCTCATGTATGCAATGATAGAAAAATTTAATATTTTATGCAACCTGCAACTATTGTTCCAGCTTTTAAAAAACGGAAAATTCTCTTAATCATTGTACGAGACTATTCCGTTGCTAAAACATAATTTCCACGATACTTACAGAACGTTTGGGTAGTTTTACGGTGTTGCCGGCAGAAAGTTCTACTTCAACTGTTGAAAAGCAACCCGTATTTTGTAAGCCCTCTTCACATGGTGTATTATCAATATTTCCTGTCATGTGATGGACAAGCATCTTTTTGGGCTCTGCCTCAAAACCTGTGAGATTAATTTTAGTTTCAACATCTTCATCATAATGACGGTTTATCACATGCAGGTATATTTTATCGTCATCTTTTGTGGCTAAAATATCCAGATATTTTACTGAATCAACCGGTCCTATCCCGCTCATGCGATAAGGTTGTTCATAATGGGCAACATTTTTACTCTCAGTTTTCAAAAGTGCATTTCCATGATGTTGAGAATAAAAACCAGTTACCTGGCCTGTGGGGAGGGGGTATGGGTCAAAAGCCTCTTCTTCAGAAACCCTGATGCCGGTAATCCCCCATGAGCGCCCTACCAGCATGGACTGGGTAGCAATATCTATAATGCTGCCTTCGCGCATAAGCGCATGCAGGAATCCTGCAGCCCCAATTCCTTTGGTGAAATGGGATCCCAGTTGCTCCTGATCCACGGAATTATTGCCCCACCAGCCATTCCAGTTCCATTCTGTAACAGCTATGGGATACCCAGTATTTCTAAGCATGTTATAGATGTCATTATCAATAACTGATTCTCCTTCTGCATTGAATTCCGGAACGGCTATCCAGGTTTTCCAGATTTCTTCTTCAGTAAGAGAGTCTCTGGGGATTACTGTTTCACCACGTTTTATTTCATTAATTCCCCATGGTTTATAAATGTGATATGAAAGGTAATCAATCTTTGACCCAAAGCGCTCACGCAAAGGTATGGTGATGTCTTCAGAATTTCCGTCTGCAATGATTTTAATATCCGGATCAATTTCGAGAAATGCTTCAATAAATGCTTCCAGTATTTCAAAATAATGTTCTTTTAATTCAGGATCAATTTCCCCTCTTCGTTTCAATTTGTTATCCATTACCCAGGGCTCATTTGCAATCTGTACATATTTTACATTGTAAGGCTCAGGATGTCCGTTCATGGCACGTATCTCCGGCCAGTTGGGCATGCCTTCAGGGAGCGCAGCATCTAATGCTGCATTGCAATATGCAATAAGTCCCGCTTCATGCATGGCAGCTTCTTCAATGCTTTTTCTTTTGAAATATGCATCGCCAAAATTAATTACCAGCATCATTTCAGCATCAATTTCTTCAGCCAGCCTGCAGGCTTCATCATAACCAAACATATTGGTTACAGTATCACCTTCGATACCCACATATTCAGGTCGGTCACCTTCACGTTCCGGCGCATTGTCTATCATGGTTGTCCAATCCTGCTCATTTACATCTGTTCCGCCGGGAAAACGCAGAACCGGAATATGCATCTCTTCCATTAATTCCACTACACCTTCCTGCAACTCATTTGTGCCTGGTTTTAATGCTGCTTCCGGGCCCCACTCTCCATGCCAGCTTGGCTTTTCAAGAAACTGGCCAAATAGGCGGTTGTCCACTTTTGAAATTTCAGAATTATGCACGGTGATAACCGTTTTTTCATTAGAACCATTATCGCATGATTGGATTGCCATTGATATTAAAGCTAGAATAAAAAGGGTATTTTTCATTTGTGTAACTGTTAGGGTTATCCGAATGTTATTTTCAAAAATAAATATTTTTTACATTAAGCCTCAACTATTTTATGTTTTTGAATATATGCAGGATCTATATATACACCCAGCCCCGGTGCTGTAGGAACTTTTACTTTACCGTTTTCGCTCTCTAAAGAAGATGTAGGTGATTCCAGTGGTATTTCATTATTGAATCCTTTAAACTCATGGTAAGGTCCCGCGTTAGGCAATGCGGAGACAAAATGCATCATATACAGGTAACCCAATCCTGATCCGGAAATATGGGGTATGCAGGGCTTGTTTTTATGGTGTCCCATCAGTGCCACCTTCATGGAACGTATCATGCCGCCAAAGTAGAAGATATCGGGCTGTACCACATCCAGCGCATCATGATGGATGAGCCAGCGGAAATTGTTCATGCTGGGCTCCTGCTCACCTCCGGCAATGGGAATATCAAGCGCTTCTGCCACAGCAAGGGTTTCTTCGTACATATCAAAGGGTACTGGTTCTTCAAAAAATCCCATGTTATACTCCTGCAATAGTTTTCCAATTCTGATGGCCTCTTCCACGTTATAACCACCGTTGGCATCAGCATAAATGGTCATATCATCACCAAATGTTTTGCGAATGAGCGGAATTAGATTCTCGCTTCTGTTGGGTGGGGAGTCAGGGGCGCTCATCCTGCCGGCCACTTTAAATTTGATGGCATTGGCATTTATTTTTTCTGCACGTTCTTTTATCAAATCAACTGATTCCTCAGCTGATCTTCCTCTGAAATTGTTAGCCTGGTAAACTGAAATATATTCATGGTGGATATCACCGATAAGTGCACCCATAGGTTTATTGGCAATTTTTCCCAAGAGGTCGAGCACAGCAAATTCAAGTGTTGCAAGCGGAACCCATAAGGCAAGGCTTTGCAATTTATAATTGCTTTTGTACACGTAAACTTCTTCAAGCAATTCCTCAAGTTTAGTAGCATCTTTTCCTATAAAAAAGGGCTGTATTCTTTTGGTAAAAATAGGGTAGAGGTATTGCATTTGCATATTGTTACTTACCGATATGCCTTCCTGCCCGTCTTTTGTGGTTACACGGCAAATATAATTATCTTTATATTGTAATAATTCTACATTTTCAAGGATAACTGGCTCGGGAAATAAGTCTGTTTTAAGTACCGGCTGTTTTAATATTTTTTCCAGGTCAGAAAGCTCATTATAATAAGATTCTTTATCAGCCGGTGAGGTGAACTGGTGAAAAAGAAGCGGTGTAGCGGCTGCTCCAAGAGAAGCAGATTTCAGAAAGTTTCGTCTGTTAGATTTCATTATGGCTTAAATTTTTTATCAAAGTATGTTTTGTTACAAAAATATCAGAAAATCTTTTATAAACTTAACAATTATAACCAAACCTGTTCTATTTCGCTAAGGTTATGGCCGACAAGTTTGGACACGGTAATGTCATAACTATGACAAAAGCAGGTTGTAATTTTATTACAGGCTGTATATTTTTGTAAATCACTTGTAAAACAGGTGTTTATCGGCATTCTTTTTTGTCATAAACAGCAGCATTTCTTTCCTTCATTTTCTAAGGAGGGTTCAAAAATATCCATTATTTTAGAGATGTTATTCATTAAAGCAAATATCAATTGTATCACTTCAAACTTATTAAGTTTAAAATATGAAAACTAGCCGAAGAAATTTCCTCCGTTCCGGAATTTATGCGGGGATGGGTTCAGCCGTTCTTTCTTCTTGTAGCACTGCCGGAGCAGATATTACCGGCAAAACACCACCAGGTTATAAGGCCCTGGATGAAGCTCTGTCCCGGCCGGTATTGAAACGGGAATTGTTTCCTGATCCTGTTGTCATAGAATCCTGTGAGTTGCTTGAGTATAATGGGAATTATATTTGCCGCGTCCGTTCAACCGATGGTGCGGAAGGTCATTGTGTTAGCCATAACCACCGAATGCCACATCTTTTTCCCATACAGGTGATGCGTGTAAATCCTTTTTTTGAAGGTAAAGATGCAAGGGATTTAGACATGCTCGTAGATGAAGGCATCATGATGTACCAGAATAATTATAAATATCAGGGTTATGCATTATGGATTCCATTGGCTACGGCCGAAATGGCCATTTTGGATATGCTTGGCAGAATTGCAGGAAAAAGCATGGGCGAGCTGATTGGGGATATCCATCACACCGATATTGCGATATATCGCGCCAATAATAATCGTGGAAAATCAGCTGAAGAAAGCATTGAAAGAATAAAAAAACTCCAGGAAGAAACCGGCGCAAAAGCCGTTAAATTTAAAATCGGCGGACGAAGGAGTTTGCCTGAAGAGCCGCCGGGAAGAACTGAACGATTAATTCCCATGGTGCGAAAGGCTTTCAGTGACGATATTACCCTCTATGCTGATTGTAACGGTAGCTACGATACAGCGGAAGAAGCCATTCGTGTAGGGAAAATTTTAGAGGCAAATAGAATAGATATGTATGAGCAGCCGGTTCCAACAGATTATTATGAAGCATGGAAGATCGGAAGAGCGGCGTGT
>JBEPYD010000213.1:0-7035 GCA_041641575.1 Bacteroidales bacterium | reverse complement strand
AATTATTCCGCTGCATCCTTTACGCAACGAAATCCTATGGTGGAATGCCGCTCGAAACCTGAAGATACCTTCAGCAGTATTTGTCTGTGATTTACCGGTTGCGGGCCTCCTTCAATATACCATATGTTATCGCCGGGTTTATGAAAGCTGCCACCACGTATCATAGAAAAATAGTAACTTCCGTTAAAATACTCATCATTTGTAAGTTGCCACACATTTCCAACCAAATCACGCACGCCAAAGGGGCTTTCTCCTTTTGGAAATGCATTTACAGGCGTAAGGCGTCCAAAACCATTGTTACATTTAGTGGCATGAAATTCATCTCCCCAGGGCCAAATACGACCATCATCGCCTTGGGCTGCATACTGCCATTCTGATTCAGTTGGCAGGCGTTTGCCAGCCCATTCCGCGTAAGCACGCGCATCCTCCAGGCTTACATAAACCACCGGGTAATTCTCCTGCCCGGCTGGTATTTCCCCATTTTGCCAGTGCTTAAGAAAATTAGTTTCGTCTGCCGGCGTATAATTGCTGCTATTTAAAAAAGCTTTAAATTCTGCATTTGTTACCGGATAAGTATCCATAAAAAAGCGATCAAAACTTATAAAAGCCGGCTGCTTAACCTCCGGGTACTGCACATACCCCCGATTATTCGTGGTTTCATAAATGAAAGAGCCATAGGGTACTTCTACCATGCCCTCCGGAACTTTTTCTGCCGGTGCTGTTGCTTTTACATGACTGATCAAAACCGGCGTACCTGCATCACGAATAAGGATCCGCTCATCCACAAGTTCTTTTTCATCAAATAACTGCATTATAAACTTACCATTGAGCTGGTTCAGTGTTTCAACAACATCTATGTGAACGGGGAAAGCATTGTAAACAACAGGTTCCTTACCATAAGATGGCGTGGTGGTCCAAATTCTCAGTTCTGTGCCACCCTGGGCATAAATGTGCAGGCTGTCTTCGTCTAAAATAGCATTTATTAATTTAGGAAACCGTGCAATTGCTCCGGCTACTCCTTCCCTCCGGGTATTCGACCATTGTTTTGGGTAACCGTTTACCGGTGTTCCTACCATAGCTTTTCCGCCTATATTAGTAATATTTGCAGGAATATGATTTATAATATCAACAAAATGGTGCTGATCAGAGAAGTCCACCTCAAATAAGGGTGCAGAATGTCCTGAAGTTTTAAGCGAAAAAAAGGTGTATAAAGTTTTATCATCATGCATCCATTTGTTTACCCAAAGGCTATCAGCTGCGGCAGGAATAAGAGGAGACAGTTTGCCGTATGTAAAAGTATTTGAGTTCTCCCGAAGGTGACGGGTAAGCCCAGCCAGATGTGCAATTTCCTCATCGAGCCATGAAGGGCGTGCAGGTGAAAAATAATTCAGCTCATTTCCGTGTCCATTAAAAAAGGAGATGGCAACTTCACGGTGCAGGCGCATATCACCTACCATTAATACCCGGAAAATTGAAAAGTCGGGTTTTATAAGTTTATTTAAATTTAATACCGGTTGATATTCTATTGCACTGTGTATCCGTCCGGCCCTAATGTATTGCATTTGCGAAGGCTTAGGCATTCCTTCCGGATAAATCACTGTTCCTTTGTCAATGCTATCGAGGGTTTGCCGCAGTTCTTCCGGCGCACTGCTTCGTGAGTCTACAAAAACACCACGGGCATTCGTTTTTTCAATTAATGACGAAAGTGGAAGAACATCTGATTCGCTCTGTAGGGGATGATCCCAGGGGTAATAAGTAACAAAGAAATTCGTATTCAGATTTTTTGCAGCATTGCTTAATGCTGAAAGTTTATCAAATCCTCCCGGAAGGCTTTCATATATTTCCCATTGCGACCGTTCATCTAATCCCAATCGCGGCCAGCCTGGCCAAAGCGTATAAATATCGAAACCGCCAAGTGTTTTTCTTCCATACGCAAGAAAATTTTCGAAAGCATACGAGTCGCTGTTGTGGTTGAAGAATTGATTATCCCATGCAAATTGCAAAACACTTAGATAAGCATGATTGAGCCAGTCTGTACTTTCCTGCTCATACAGGGTGTTATCAAATTCAGGGGTATCATAAGCTTTCTGTTCTGCAAACATGTACGTGAGACCCTCCTGCCATGCCCCTTCATGGGCACTAAGGTAAATGCTGAAAGTAACACTTCCTCCCGGGGCAATAACAGATTCATAATTATTTGCTCTTCCATTGAAAACCTTTTTTCTGCGGGAAATGCCGGTAAGAGAAATTTCGTTATTAACCGGGATAGAAATAAACCCCATAGTTTCATCGCCGGCAGGCATTTGCACAGAAACAGGAACATAGCCCGGTCCGTAAAAGAAAGGTGCGTTATTGTGCCCTGACTGATTTGCAAAAATAACATAAGCTGAGCTGGAATATCCCAAAGGCAAAACATGTGATATGGATACAGAGTCAATTCGGTTATTCTGAAGTGTCAGGGTTAACTGCACATCCCGGTTGGAATTAACCATTCTGAGATTTGCTGAAACACCATTCGGGAAATCAAGGTGGTAATTATTATTAGCTTTTCGACCTGTGGCCGAGGAGGAATAATACTCCTGGTCATTTGCACGAAAAGAAAATACCGAAAGCCTGTTTTTCAGGGTAACAGAAACATTATCCGTTAACCTGATCCCTGTTATGGTTGTTCCGGTTTCCGGCACTACAGAAATATTCTGAAGCTTTTGACCATTTATCAGTTGAAAGGGTAAAACAAAAATTATAATGTGCAATGCTATCCCGGCAAATCTTCTTATCATCGGTTAAATCTGTCTTAAAGCTAACTTCAATGTATTATACCAAATTTATAAACTGTAGTTTGTGAATATGGTTCACCAGGCGCAAGTATTGTTGACGGAAATCCTTTTTTGTTGGGTGAATCCGGAAAATGCTGTGTCTCCAGGCAAACACCCATGTGCTTATCATAAATTATACCATTTTTTCCTTTTAACGTCCCATCAAGAAAATTTCCTGTATAAAACTGCACCCCGGGTTCTGTTGAAAAGACTTCAACCAACCGACCAGTGCCAGAATGAGAAAGATCCGCTACTTTATTTATTTTATCATCTTCCTGATTTATAACAAAATTGATATCATATCCGTGTTCAATTTTGCTAATTTCTTCACCAATTTTTTTGGGTGAACGAAAATCAAATGGTGTTTCATTTACGGGAAGGATCTTCCCTGTGGGAATAGAGTTCTCATCTACCGGAGTGTAATGACTTGCATAAATGCGCAGATTATGATCTAAAATCTTCTCTTTGCCACATGAGAGGTTAAAATAGCTGTGGTTTGTAAGATTTATATGGGTAATCTTATCTGTTTCAGCAAAATAACGTATGAAGAGTTCATTGTTTTCGGAAAGTGAATATATAACCTTTACAGTAACGTTACCCGGGTATCCCTCTTCCAAATCTTTACTGAAATAAGTAAGTATAAGCTCATTTGTTGCCGAATTTGCCTGAGCATTCCAAACAACTTTATCAAAACCTTTTACACCTCCGTGCAGGGAATTTGGTCCGTTGTTAATGGGCAGGGAATAAGTCTGTCCGTTCAGAAGAAAACGGCCTTTTTCTATGCGGTTTGCATATCTGCCGCAAATAGCTCCAAGATAAGGGTGCTCTTTTAGATAATCACTGAGGTTGTCAAATCCCAGTACAATGTCACCTGCTGTATCATTTTTATCAGGTGTAGAAACCGAGGTAACAATCCCCCCGTAATTCATAATCTCAACCTTAACTCCATTTTTGTTTGATAATGAATATAATGAAACAGATTTTTGGTCTGTTTCACCAATATGACGCTCCTGAATGCTCATAATATTGCTTTAAATGTTTACAAAAGAGCCAGAAAAACAGCTGAGTTTAAGAGAAGGATTAGATTACACCACCCCCAATCATCAATCGAACTATGGCAAGAACCAATACCACAAGGTTTATATTCCTGCCTGTTTTATTAAAGGCCAACATGCCCAGGATTAACCCTATGGCACTTAAAGCCAGGGCTATCCAGTTAAGCCATCCCAAAAGTGGAATAATGCCAATTAAAGCAACTACAAGGCTAACAATACCTATGATGGATGAAATCAGACTCATTTCCGGTTTTCTAAAAAATAATGATCTACAAACTTAAACAAAATGAAAGATATCATCTACAATTATTTTACAATAGCATTAGATAAAATGTCATAAAGTCATACAAATGATGAAATTAAGATTCATTCTACATAAAAAATGAAGAAATTGTAAAATTATATGCACCTTTACGCAGGGGATATAGAAATTTTTGTATTTTTAATACTTTAAATTATGAGAACGTTGCATGTTTAACATCTTTGAGACCAACACCGTAAATACCTGAAGATATGTTAAATATATATTCCTAATTGTTGATTTACAAAAAACAAAATATTGATATCCTGAATTAATTACATACTTACATGAAAAAGTTTTTAAAAGTATTACTAATCGTTATTCTGGTTCTTATTATTATTGTACTTCTGGCACCGGTACTTTTTAAAGGAACAATAATTACCAAAGCCAAAGAGGCCATAAATGAAAATGTAAATGCAGAGGTAGAATTTGCCGACCTCTCGGTTTCTTTAATTAAGGGTTTTCCAAACTTAAGTTTAACCATCGATGATTTATATGTAAAAGGTGTTGATGAATTTGATGCTGATACATTGATTAAATTTGAAAGCTTTTATGTTGAAATGGATCTGATAAGTGCCATAAAGATGGAAAACATAAAAATTAAAAACATCAGCCTTATTAAACCGGTGATAACAGCCAGGGTAAACCATGCTGGAAAAGCCAACTGGGACATTGCAAAGGAAACAGAAGAGGAAGAAATTATCGACACCACAGAGTCTGAGCCTCTGGATGTTTCTGTAAATCTTAAGAAATTTGAAATTGTAGATGCTTATATCTATTACATCGATGACACAACAGATATGAGCGCAGCACTGGAAGATTTTGACTTCACACTTACCGGAGATCTGGCTGCCGACTTCTCAATGCTCGACCTCCAGGGCAGTATTCAGGAAGTAACTTTTAAGCAATCAGGTGTTGCTTATCTGAGCAAGGCCCTTTTCACCCTTGATATGACCATTGATGCCGATCTAGTGAACTCATATTATGTATTTAAAGATAATAGTGTGGGGCTTAATGAAATACTGCTTTCATTCAATGGTGATTTTGCAATGCCCGGAGATGATGTGGAAATGGACATAAAATTTAATACAAATAAAACTGAGTTTAAATCATTGCTTTCAATGGTTCCGGTTATATACCGTACAGACTTTGAAAGCATTGAAACGGCAGGAACACTCGCACTGGATGGCTCTGTAAAAGGCGTGTACAACGAACAAAGCATGCCTTCTGCAAACCTTAATCTTTTGGTTGAAAATGGCATGTTTCATTATCCTGACCTTCCTGAACGTGCACAGGATATTCATATTGACGTTGATGTTTTTTACGATGGACTTACACCTGATAATACCACGGTAGACGTGAATAAATTCCATGTTGAACTCGGTGGTAATCCCATTGATTTTACCATGAATTTGAAAACTCCTGTAAGCGACCCAAATGTAAATGCCACGCTAAAAGCCAACCTGGATCTTGCAACGCTTCAGGATATTGTTCCGCTTGAAGAAACACAGCTGCAAGGTATTGTTGCTGCCAATGTAGATGTTATGGGGCAAATGTCATCTATCGAAAATGAAAAATACAATGAATTTAAGGCTGATGGTTCTGTCAGCATGAGCGAATTTCAATATGGCAGCCCTGACCTTCCGGCGCCATTAGCCATTAATGAAATGCAAATGACTTTTTCACCACAATTTGTTGAATTAAAAAGTTTCAGAGGAGGCATGGGACAGAGCGATTTTTCTTTTACCGGAACCATCGTTGATTTTATGCCCTATATCTTTGCTGATGAAACCATTAAAGGACAATTCAGTTTCAGATCAAATTACATGAACATTAATGAGTTTATGCCAGAAGGAGAAACCGTAGAGGAAGTGCCTGAAAATGACACTACTCCGCTGCAGGTGATAGAAGTTCCACGTAATCTGCATTTTATTCTAAATACAAATATCAGCACATTATTGTATGATGATCTGGCAATTAAAAACATCAGGGGAGAACTTGAAGTTGTAGATGGCAAAGTTTTAATGGACAACCTTAGCATGAATATGCTGGAGGGATCGCTATTGATGGCAGGAGAGTACAATACCCAGGATATTACACAACCCACAGTAGATTTTAAACTCGATATCAGGAATTTTGATATCCCTTCTGCTTTTGAATCATTTACCATTGTAGAAGAAATGGTGCCAATTGCTAAAAAAGCCACCGGGCGCTTTTCGGCTGGTTTAACTTTCAATAGCCTGCTCGATGAAAATATGTCACCGGTTCTTCCATCCGTAGTAGGATCAGGAGAATTATCTTCAGAAAATATAACCATTGAAAATGCCACGGCATTTACCAAATTGAGTGAGAAATTAAACTATGATAAATTTCAGTCATTCTCGCTTAACGACCTTGATCTTTCATTTGAAATAAAAGACGGGAGAATTTACGTGGAACCCTTTGAAACTCAGATAGGAGCTGCTGATATGATAATCGCGGGTGATCAGGGTATTGACCAGACCATGAATTACATTGTGAGTATGAGCATACCACGAAGTGAACTGGGGGGCGCAGCCAACAATATTATCTCAGGTTTAACTTCAAAAGCCGCTGAAAGTGGATTAAACATCTCTCCCGGAGAAACCATCAACATGGATGCGCTTATTGGAGGTACCGTTACAGATCCTACCATATCTTTAAACCTGAAAGAAAGTCTTGGAACAGCCGCCGAAGCACTTCGCGACCAGGCGGAAACCGTAGTAAGAGAAAAAATTGAGGAAACTACAGAAGAAGTTAAAGAAGAGGTGAAGGATAAAGTAAATGAGGAAGCGCAAAAGATTATTCAGCAAGCAGAAAAAGAGGCAGCGCAAATAAAATCAGC
>JBEPYD010000212.1:0-7058 GCA_041641575.1 Bacteroidales bacterium | reverse complement strand
CTAAAAAAGGGCATTAATTGATTTTGCAAGAAGTGAAATCTGGTATTGTTTTGTTTGAAATAATATCATTTTACCCACAACAATTTGTTAATTTAAGCTTCGATTCGCTTTTAAACGGTAAAAAATTGAAATCATTTCGTGATTTGCAGCATTTTTTTAAAAACGCATATCCACAACCTCTACTCCGGGATGTCTTTCTGTTTTAAAGGTAAATTTATCTTCGTGATAGGAGCGTCCGGTTTGAAAATCGGTTAGTTTAATGTTATGGATTATACCACTTTTTTCGAAGGCCTGAAACCGGTCCAGCTCATGGCTATTGTCCGTAATAAACAAGATCAATCGGCTATAGGGTTGTTCTTTTTCTTTTGGATATAACTCTATCTCGTGCAGCAATTTTCCATCTACAGTAACTTCTCCTGTTTTACGATATTTGTAATCATCATTAAATACCATAAAAATTTTTCTTGGATTGGTAAGAAAAAAATCCCCGTCAGATTCATCATAAGAAGCCACTGTAACTTCTGATGCTCCGGGCAAATACTGCCAGAGGTTATTGCCATCGTACATCACAATAACATCATCGGCCTCAAGCCGGTACTTCTTCCCTTTGATAAGAATTTTGCCCTTTTGCTGCACTTCGTCTCCGGTTTGCTGATCGCTCATTGTGTATTCATATGAAACCTCGAGTGTTTCATGCTTATTAATCTTTTCCGCATAATCTTCCAGAATAGCTTCAGCAACTGCATCCTGCGCGCTTGCAAGCATGGAAGCAGATAGCAGGATGAGAGAAAATAGAATATTGCTATATTTTATCATTTTATCAGTCTTTAATTTTACCAGCAGCCAAATGCACACAGAATAACTTGCTGCTTTTGCTGGTATTGATTTATAATTTGTTCAATTCAGTCAAAATCTGTTCCAAATTATATTCATCAGGAACCAGCACCTGCCGGGATTTACTTCCGGCACTTTCTCCTACAATTCCTGCCGCTTCCAGCTGATCCATTATTCTACCAGCCCTGTTGTAACCAATTGAAAATTTTCGCTGAATTAATGAAGTGGATCCCTGTTGGTGAATTACCACCAAACGGGCAGCATCTTCAAACATGGAATCACGGTTACTTAGATCAACCTCACCGGGTATGGATTCTTCTTCTCCCTGGTATTCTGGCAGCATAAAGGCTGTAGGATAGGATTGCTGCGATTTGATGTAATCAGTTATTCTGTCAAGTTCGGGAATATCAATAAAAGCGCATTGTATCCTTGTGAGTTCACCCCCATCGGAGATAAGCATATCACCACGGCCAATAAGCTGGTTGGCTCCGGGACTGTCGAGAATGGTGCGGCTGTCAATCATAGAAGTTACCCTGAATGCGATACGTGCTGGGAAGTTTGCTTTAATTACACCGGTAATAATGTTAGTGGTGGGTCTTTGGGTAGCAATAATAAGGTGAATACCAATAGCGCGGGCCAATTGCGCAAGCCGAGCTATCGGGGTTTCAACCTCACGCCCTGCAGTCATTATCAGATCTGCAAATTCATCAATTACAACTACAATGTATGGCAAATAATGATGGCCGTTTTCCGGGTTGAGTTTACGGGCAATAAATTTGGCATTGTATTCTTTTATATTCCTTACATGCGCCTTTTTAAGCAGGTTGTACCTGTTATCCATTTCAATGGTAAGCGAATTCAGTGTATTGATAACCTTCTGTGTATCTGTAATGATAGGTTCATCAGCATCAGGTAATTTGGCCAGAAAGTGCTTTTCGATTTTTGAATAAAGCGTTAATTCAACTTTTTTAGGATCAATGAGCACAAATTTTAGCTGGGAAGGATGTTTTCTGTACAATAGCGAAGTAAGTATGGCATTTAAACCCACACTTTTTCCCTGTCCGGTGGCACCGGCTACAAGCAGGTGGGGCATTTTGGTGAGATCGAACACATACGTTTCGTTGGAAATATTTTTACCCAGGGCAACTGCAAGTTCATATTTGGCCTCCTGAAATCTACGGGTAGCAATAATGCTTTTCATGGATACTATTTCAGGATTCTGGTTTGGTACTTCGATACCAATAGTTCCTCTCCCGGGAATAGGTGCTATAATACGTATTCCCAATGCGGCAAGACTAAGGGCTATGTCATCTTCAAGGTTTTTGATTTTTGAAATTCGAATTCCAGGTGCCGGTACAATCTCATAAAGTGTAATGGTTGGGCCAATGGTAGCCTTAATTTTATCTATCTGAATTTTATAATTTGCAAGTGTTTCTACAATTTTATTCTTATTGTTAATCAGCTCCTCATTACTCACCTCTGATTTTCCTTTGGCATGATCCTCCAGTAGCGTAACGGGAGGTAACTTGTATCCACTCAGCTCAAGGGTAGGGTCATATTCCTCCATTTCAGCATGGTTTGGCCCCTTGTCACTTTCCTGATCATCATTTTCTTCGCGTTTTGCAACAGTCAATTCTATTTCAGGTTCCTCTTCCTGCTTTTTTTCTTTTGCCGGGGATACTTTATCCTTCCCCTGATAAGTTGCTTTTTCAGGAGTACCTGAGTTTTCAAAAGTAAGTTCAAGTTTATCATCCCCATCTACCTGACGGGTAACATTCTCAGTAAATGTAATAGGCTCATCATCTTCCTCTGATTCATCTGTTTCCTTATCTCCAGAATTTGTTGATTTAATCAGATTTTCCTTTTTGAGCATCAGGGCTGCAGGCTTCAGATTAAACGCAAACATGATATAACTCAGGGTAAGAATCAACATAAGAAAGATAGCACCAGGATTACCAATAAATGCTATCAACCATTGGCTGATAAGATATCCCTGCGCACCTCCTGGCCCGGAGCCTAAAAATCCATTAGCGGTTCCAAAGATTAATCCCAGTATTAACGACGAGATAAAAGCTCCGATAATTAAAATTACAATGGTACGGCCAAGCGGAGCAATTCTAAGTTTTAACAGACTAAATCCTAACAAAATAAGAATAAAGGGAAAAACAACAGCAGTAATGCCAAACCATTTATTTATCATTAGGTTTGAAATCCATGCACCACTTTTTCCTGACCAGTTATCCACCCGAATGTCAGGGTTTGAAAATACGGAAGACCATTCAAAACTTTGATCTGTTTTCCATGTAAAAAAATAAGAAATAAATGCCAGCAAGGTAAATAGGGCGAAAAAGAGTACGGTTAATCCCAAAATCAACCGCAGCCGGTCATCCTTCCACATGTTTGTTCTCTTTTTACGCGAAGTATTTTTCTTCCTTTTTTTTGCCATTATTCCTTTACCAGTTTCCTTTTAGATATACGTTTTTTCAATTAAAATAGTATACTGCAAAGATGTATAAAAATCCCACATCTAAATCTGTAAAAACAGATCATTTGGTGCGGGCACAAAATTACAATTTTTAGTGGTAAGCCGGCATTAAAAATGGCTATAAAGAAAAACTTATAAAATTCATCAAAATATAAGGGAAGCCAGAATAATTTCATGTTGATAAAAAAAGTCCAATACTCTTTTTATTTTCTTCCATGGTAATGGTGCTATTCCATTAAGGCATTTATAAGTTTTGACATTTGCTCCCTTGAAACGGGTTTATAATTTTCTGGAATATCGAACTCATCATCCTTTACCTCCTTAAATTTGACACTCTCCGCCGTAATTTCCATGGCTATATTATTCAGCTTCAAATTGAATTTAAGAAGTACACCATCAATTTCCTCGTAAGGTGTGGTTATGTTGGTGTTATGGCTTTTAATGGCATTTGTATAGTAAACATCAAAAGGATCTATATGCAGGTTACTGGAGCTCACTTTAACCCTTTGTGCCGGTAGGCTGGCAATATCCATCTGCTCCTCAGTTTTTGTGAATACAAGATCGCCAAAGTCGCCAAAACAACATGCGGCCTCCTTTGCCTTTCCTTCATAGTAATAACGCTTATCAAATATCTTTAACAAAGTAATGTTTTTACCTTTTTTCCGATCTGTAATGATGCTGATAGAAAATATTCCCAAAAAATCACTGATGGTGTTTATGGTATTTCGTTCATTAAATTTAAATATCATCAAACCCGGCAAAAGCTCTACAGGTATAGTACTTTCGCTTTGCTCATTATAGGTAATTTTATATTTTACCACACCCTGATCAAGTGCCTCCTCTTTTTCAAAGAAGTTACATGCAGTAAAAAAAACACCTAGAAGGAAGAAAGATAAAATTGTTTTTAATCGGAGCACCGGCATTAAGTTATTATCTATAAGTCTTTATTTCTAACGCAATGTACGAAAATGAGTTAGAAAAATAATGGTGATATATTTCATCTAAAAAGTTTTTACATTTTAGATACCTGTAAAACTGGCACTTATGCTTATTTAAACATAAAATAAATTATGGAAAATGTTGTTTTACAACAACAGATATAAAAGGTTGTGATGAAGTTATTTCATTAGATTTGCATGCTTCATAGCTTCATGAAGAATAATTTACAAAAAAACAGGTTTTTCAGAATGTATACGATAGAAAGAAAAACTACATAAAAAGATTAGTGAACAATCTTTTACAGGAAAGAAAATAAAAAGGAAAGAAAAAATATTGATATGAGCAAACTTGCTGTAATAGCTCTTGGTGGAAATGCATTATTACGTGATAACCAACTGGGAACCATCGAAGAACAGGAACAAAACACCTTCAACACACTGGAGAATCTTGTTTACCTGATAAAAGATGGTTACAATCTTGTTCTTACCCACGGCAATGGCCCGCAGGTGGGAAATATTCTCTTACGGAATGATGCCGGTGAGGAAAAATATAATATTCCCCAAATGCCTTTGGATATTTGTGTGGCAGATTCTCAGGGAGGTATTGGTTATATGATTGAACGTATGCTGCGGAATGTGTTAAATAAACACCGGATAAATAAGGAAGTAGTAACCCTGGTAACACAAACTGTGGTAGATAAAGACGATCCTGCATTTAAAAATCCTGTGAAGCGTGTAGGTAAAATATACACCCAGGAAGAAGCGCAGGCACTTGAGAAAGAAAAAGGATGGGTTTTTAAAGAAGAAAAAAAGACCCGAAGCGGATGGCGCAGGGTCGTCCCCTCTCCTGCCCCGAAAAATATCATGAATGTGTCTCTGGTGGAAAAGATGTCACGTCAGGGTACTATCGTAATAGCTGCTGGCGGAGGAGGAATTCCTGTATACATTGACGAAAAGGAAGACATCCGGCCGTCCGAGGCTGTAATAGATAAAGACCATGCATCTGCGCTGCTTGGTACTTTAATAAAAGCAGATGAATTCTATATTCTTACTGATGTTCCATACGTGTATCTCAATTATGGTAGGGAGAACCAGCAAATAGCAGAGTTTATGAATGTTGCTGATGCAAGAAAAAATCTGAAGCAGGGAATGTTTGGAGAAGGTAGCATGTCCCCAAAAATTGAAGCAGCCATTGGTTTTGTTGAGAGAGGAGGCCAAAAAAGTGTGATAACGGAGGCCACACAACTTCAGGATAAAAAATATGGCTCAAAAATTACAATGGATTACGAAGATTAGTATTTTTGCAAATTTAAAATCTAAATAAAATGGCATTTAACCTACGCAACCGGCATTTTTTAAAGTTACTTGATTATACTCCTGCTGAGATAAAATTTCTGGTAGATTTATCAGAAAATCTTAAGAAAAACAAATATGCAGGAACAGAACAGCCCACATTAAAGGGTAAAAATATTGCCCTCATATTTGAAAAAACTTCCACCCGCACACGATGTGCTTTTGAAGTTGCTGCATATGACCAGGGTGCTCACGTTACCTATCTGGGTCCTTCCGGTACGCAAATTGGCTACAAAGAATCAATGAAAGATACCGCACGCGTTCTGGGAAGAATGTATGATGGCATAGAATACAGGGGGTTTGGTCAATCCGTGGTGGAAGAATTAGCCGCCTATTCTGGTGTACCGGTATGGAATGGCCTTACCAACGAGTATCATCCCACACAGGTACTTGCAGATCTGCTTACCATTCGGGAGCATTCTGATAAACCTTTTAATGAAATTACCTTTGCCTATGTGGGAGATGCCCGAAACAATATGGGTAACTCACTGATGGTTGGCGCCGCAAAAATGGGAATGGACTTCCGTGCTGTGGCTCCGGAAGGTTGTCAGCCTGAGAAAGATTTAGTGGATAAATGCAAAGAAATTGCAAAAAGCACAGGTGCCAAAATCACTGTTACACATGAAACCAAAACCGGTGTGCTGGATGCTGATTTCATTTACACTGATGTTTGGGTATCGATGGGAGAACCTGAAGAAGTATGGGAGAGCCGCATAAAATTACTTACCCCTTACCAGGTGAATAAAAGCCTGATGGAAATGACTGGAAATCCTGAAACAAAATTTATGCACTGTCTGCCTGCATACCATAACCGGGAAACACGACTGGGTGAGGAAATTTACCAGAAATTTGGCCTTGAAGCAATGGAAGTTACAGAAGAAGTTTTCGAATCAGCCGCTTCAATTGTATTTGATGAAGCTGAAAACCGGGTACATACAATAAAAGCTGTAATGGTAGCCACCCTTGGCAGTTAGTGAACCATTCCGCCTTTTGGTGGTCTGTAAAATAGATATATTTCACTTATGACAGAATCTATTTCAACCCCAAATATTCCTTTCGGAGTTATAGCCGATACAGGTGTGGTGCCTGTTCGTAAAGACCCCGACGAAAGAGCGGAAATGGTAAACCAGTTGCTTTATGGAGATATGGCCATCATCGTTTCCCAAAAGGGCGAATGGTTGGAGATAAAATCAATAGATGATGATTATCCGGGATGGGTTTCAAAAAAGATGATAGCTCCGTTGCAGAAGGATATTTTCCATTCTTTGCACGAGCAAAAAAAAATCTTTTTAGGCAATTTATACAATTACATTGATACCAAAGCGCAGGGGAAAATTATAGTTCCTGCGGGGGCCATTTTATACTGCAGCCATAACAACACCGATTGCACAAATGGAAAATTGTTGAATACCGAAGAGCAGCATTTACCCGGCGATAAGGCCGAAAAA
>JBEPYD010000211.1:0-7062 GCA_041641575.1 Bacteroidales bacterium | reverse complement strand
ATATGGTGATATTGTTTCAGCATTAGATGAAACGCATTTAAATCATAAAAATAAGATACTAAAAAGTAACAGCAGAATTAATTTTAATTTAACAGCAGAAGAAAAAATAAAGTCTGTAAGGGTTGTTAATATGAGCGGACAAACTATTTTTTATAATACTGAAGCAAACAACAATTCAATTAAAATTGATTATGATGCAGGTTTATACGTAGTGCTACTCGATACAACCAAGGGAATGTTTAGCAGAAAATTTGTCTTTTAAAATATATAATATGAAAAGCAGGGCAACTTTTATAAGTAAAAAGATTGGGGAAATCTTCACCTTATCAATTGTACCTTTGTTGCTAATAATTCCAACCCATGCTCAGAATCTATCAGTAAAAAGTGCAGAGAGTACAATTAATATCCTTTTCATAGGCAATAGCTTTACCATGAGGCACGACCTTAATCGTATTGTAGAGGGAATAGTAAATGAGGGAAAACCCGATATTTCAATTTATACAGAGATAGCCGGTTATGGGGGGCAGAGCCTGTTTCAGCATACTGAGTATTATTTTACCCAAACTTTTATTGAACAAAGCACGATAACAAATACTGAAATTCAACAGCGCATCACGGCAATGGAGGAACTATTAGAGCTTACAGAGGCGCCGGCAGAATATGTTCATTTCTGGACTGAAATTGTCGGCAACCAGGTAAGAGAGTTTCCAAAAGACCTCATCAATATCGCAATTAACAGGCATAAAGCATTATTGACAAATAATAATAGAACGCAATGGGACTATGTGGTATTACAAACATGGCTTGATGTTTATCCTGATTTAAACCAGGGCTATGGCAAATATGCAAAGCTACTGGGAGAAATAGCCCGTGCACAGGGTTCAAAAGTAATATTCTACATGACGGCACCCGACTATCAGAATGAGGCACCTGTAACCGCTCCTTTGAAACTGGAAAAGTTTGATACCGACATGGAAATCATTACAAATCTAACCCGAGAATTTCAACCTTATGCCGTTGTTCCGGTTCCCATGGCAATTAACGCAATTCAGCAAGGTGGCACCAGCCTGACATTTCGGTATGTTAACGATTTTCATCCCAACCAGCGTACAGCCTTTTTAACGGCAAACATGTTTTATACAGCAATTTTCAGAGAAAGCACAGAAGATTTTGCATTTAACACGGTTACTGAAAACAATGATAAG
The DNA here is from genome assembly GCA_041641575.1 of Bacteroidales bacterium. Lineage (GTDB taxonomy): Bacteria > Bacteroidota > Bacteroidia > Bacteroidales > JBEPYD01 > JBEPYD01. Next base: position 5,857 of record JBEPYD010000211.1, on the reverse strand, counting down.
GGTATGGGCGAAGGCCTTGACCCTGATGGTAATCCTGCAACAGTCATTTTTGAGGATGGTGAAAAAATATATCTTCAGCAAATGGCTTATAATACAGTTAAACAGTACGAGGAATCATTATTTAGCGATTTACAAGATATTAAAATAAAAACACAAAGCGGAGAAAATACCATTACTCAAAATAAAGGCACACTCCAAATGATTATTGAACCGGCACCATTAAGCCTGGGTTCTCCGAAAGTTACATGGAGTGTTCAAAATGCAGATGAAATTGCCATCATTAACGAAGAAGGTTTGTTGATATCTTTAGGAAACAAAAACGGATTTATAAGTGTAAAAGCATCCGTAATAAGTAATCCTGAAATAACTGCATCTTCAACTGTTATGGTATCCGGCCAAAACGGAATTACAGCAATTGAGCAAATTAGCAATAAGAGCATAAAAGCATACCCAAATCCCTTTTCTGACTATTTAAAAATAGAAACCTCTGATAATAATAACTATAAAGTTTACAATTACAGTGGTGCATTAATTCACCAATCTCAAAATAATAATAACAATTTTATTGATACCAGAAATTGGGAAAAAGGATTTTTTATACTTGAAAGCAGTGAAGAAAATCGTGCGTTAATAAAACTGTAATACCACATATGGATAAAACATATTATCTGCTGGCAACTCTGATTTTAGTAACAACCGCAACTCTCCATGCGCAACTACCCAACCATGTATTACCGGAAAGTACATATCCTTATTGGCCTTCATATCAACATTTAGAACTTGATAATCTGAGTTCCATTGAAGCGCAGGAGTGGATTAATTACAACCATGTGGTAAACGGCTGGGATTGGTCATTACCTGATTTTGTAGAACCCTCGGCACACTCAATCGTCGGTTTGCAGCGTATTATTGGTTTAAATAAAGCCTACGAACCTGTAAATCTAAAATTTAAATCAAATGCTGTAGGAATTTTATGGGTAAAATGGCGCGATATTGAAGCAACAATGGGTGATATTGATTTCACACCTGTAATCAATCGTATTAAACAGGCAAACGAGGCTGGTGTAAATATTATATTACGCATATTATGCCATTCGAAATTGCGGAATGGCGATATAACCAGGGGAGAAGCTCCCCTATGGCTTGAAGATTTGGGTGTGGATTTGTTGCCCCAGGAAAGCCCAAAACACAATTTAAATTTCAATCCCCTGCATCCTGAATTTCACAAACATTACTTAATGCTGGTGAGCAGACTGGCTGAATCTGATATCCCTCAAATGGTAAAAGCTGCTTATGTAGGATATGCTTCACATAGTTTTGGCGATGAAGGCATTGGCCCTTACGGCGAAAATGACCTGGCAAATGATGAAGTAACTGAAGTCCGGGAACGTTTAGATGCGTGGGAGAATGCATTTGAAGGAATGGAAGATAAAATCTTTATGGGCGGTTCCAGTGAGTATGGTTTTCAAAAAGGCTTTGGAGTACGTCGTGGATTTGTAGAAATGTACTTATACAACATTCCAAGTCCTTATACCGGGCAGTATATTGATGGAAACGGCTATTTGTCTGTTGATGAGGAAGCTCTCATATTGAAATACAATTGCTTCAACGGAGAAGTGAACGAAGAATACGAACCGGCGTGGGCAACTGCCGGGAGGGATTTTCGTTTCGGAGGTACCACCAACTCGTTTCCTTACCGCTACTTTACCAGCACCTTAAGAGCTTTACAAATGCGCTGCACGTATATGCATACCACAGGGCATTTAATGCCGCAAATATTACCATTTCTGTCGTTGGAATTGGGCAGAACAGTAAACAATGCCCCCGATGTGTGGACATTCCTCCGAACAAGTTATATCAGAGCGTCATATTATCAAAACAACGATTACAGAAACCGCCCTATAACAGCTACTGAATTCAATGAAGGTATTGAAACGAAAAACTTTGAACGATGGCTTTACCAGCGGGACGCGGCAGGGTATGAAACCGTACCTGCCGTAAAAATTCAGCATGCCATAAAAATGTGGATGGTAGAACATGATAAGTATTACGATTACATAGCCCGGAGTGGCCAAAAAATAGGTTTTAACATTGACGACCGGTGGGAAGGACAGAACGAAACCTACGAACTGGCTGTAAAAGTTACATATTTTGATAATACTTTTGGTGACCTGGAATTACGATACCTGGTAAATAATAGTGAAGTTGTTAAAAAACAAAAGCTTTTAAATGATGGTAAATTAAAAACTACTACCATTTTTATTACCGGACTGCAAAACAATGCCTGCGATCAGGGTTACGACTTTATTCTGACAAATAGCAATCAGGATAATAGCATTACTATTTCAATGGCAAGAGTGGTGATCCACAGTTCTAAAGTGGGCGACCTTCAGGAAGTGAGGATAAGTACCGAAAGTGGAGAAAACACCATTACACAAAATCAAGGCACATTGCAAATAATTGCTGACCCTGTTCCTTCCAGCCTCAAAGCACCGTCAGTTACCTGGAGTCTTGTCAATGCCGTTGATGTTGCTATGATTACAGCTGAGGGATTACTGATAGCTCTGGGCAATAAAAACGGTTTTATTACCGTAATTGCCACATCAAAAGAAAATCCACAAATATCTGCTAATTATACTGTTCTAATTTCCGGGCAGGATATTGTTTCCACAATGGATCTTAAAAATAAAAAACACTTTAACCTTTATCCCAACCCGTTTTCTGAATTTTTGAAAATAGAAAATTCCATAAACACGGAATTTAGTATATACAACTGTCATGGTAAAAATATATACAAGTCAACGAGAGAGGATTTCCAGGTAGTTGATACCAAGGGATGGAATAATGGAATATATTTAATCCATTCCAGTGCAGGAGGCTACAAATTAGTTAAAAATTAAACGTAGATCCTAATTCTACAACAATATATCATGTAAAAGCATAAAATTTTCTAAATACAGCAAATAAGAGAGGTTTTTCCTTAAGTGTGAACAATATTAGCTCCTTTTTGAATTAAAAGTAGCCCTCCTAAAAAAAGTAAGCAACTAATTTTAAAGAAGATTTATCTTTAATATAATATTACAAAATGAAAAAAACATTTTTACTACTATTCTTACATTTACTTTTTTATAATAGTATTAATGCCCAGACCACCGATCACGTATTGCCGGAGAGTACATATCCTTATTGGCCGGAGTATAACCATATAGAAGAAAATGAGCTTAATACTATCAAAGCCCAGGAGTGGATACATTATAATCATGTAATTAACGGATGGGACTGGTCCTTGCCGGAATATGTTGAACCCTCACCCAACTCATCATTAGGCATTCAGCGCAATTTTAACTGGGATAATGAATTCGCCGCTTTAGATCTGCAATTTAAAGGCAATAATGTTGGCGTGTTATGGGTAGATTGGCGTGATATTGAACCTGTGCAGGGAGAATTTAATTTCACACCTTTAACTAACCGTATCATTCAGGCAAACAGTGTTGGTACTGAAATTGTTTTGCGCATACTGGCACATTCTAAACTTAGGGGAGGTGATATAAACAAGGGTAATGCCCCCTTATGGCTTGAAGACCTGGGTGTACCCTTTCTTCCGCAGGCAAACGCTTCTGACAATTTGAATTTTGACCCTTCTCACCCGGTATTTCATCAACATTATTTAAAGTTTGTGGAAGAGTTAGGTAAAACTGATATTCCTCAGTTGGTTAAAGCAGCCTACGTAGGTTATGCTTCACGGAGCTTTGGCGATGAAGGAATTGGACCTTATCCGGAGAATGAAGCTGAAGCAAACGATACCATTGTACATGTACGTGAACGCTTAGACGCATGGCAACAAGCATTTTTGGGTATGGAAGATAAAATTTACATGGGCGGTGCAAGTGAGTATGGATTTAATAAAGGTTTTGGCACCCGTCGCGGTTTTGTAGAAATGTATCTATACAGGATTCCGAACAGCCATGCGGGCCAGTTTATTGATGATAATGGGTATTTGCAAACTGATGAAGAAGCTACAGTAATAAAACTAAATGCTTTTAACGGTGATGAAAATGAAGAATATGAGGAAGCATGGATCACAGCAGATAGGGGCTATCGTTTTGGTGTTACCACAAATTCATTTCCTTACAGGTATTTTATTAGCACCCTGCGTGCACTTCAGATGAGATGCAATTACCTCCTTACGAGCGGGCATTTAGTACCTGAAATGCTTCCTTTTTTGTCTTTGGAATTAGGCCGCACTATCGAAAACACCCCCGATGTTTGGTCATACCTTAACACAAGTTACATCAACGCATTTTACTATCAAAACAACGATTATAAAAGCAGGCCTATAACAAATAATGAATACAGCCAGGGAATTGAAACCAAAAACTTTGAGCGATGGCTTTATCAGCGCGATGCCCAAGGGTATGAAACTGTACCTGCCGTAAAAATTCAGCATGCTATTAAGATGTGGATGGTGCAGTCAAACCGGTATTACGATTATATGGCCCGTTCCGGAAAAAAAATTGGTTTTAACATAGACGACCGGTGGGAAGGACAGAATGAAACCTACGAACTGGCTGTAAAAGTTACCTATTTTGATAATACCACCGGCGACCTGGAATTGCGATACATGGTAGCCGGCAATGAAGTAGTTAAAAAACAAAGGCTATTCAATGATGGGAAATTAAAAACTACTACCATTTTTATTACGGGGCTGCAAAACAATGCATATGATCAGGGTTACGACTTTATCCTGACAAACAGTAATCAGGATAACAACATTACAGTTTCCATGGCAAGAGTTGTAATCCACACTACCGAAGTGGGTAACCTCCAGGCACTCCGTTTAAGCACAGAGAGTGGAGAAAACAATATTTTACAAAATCAGGGCACGCTGCAAATGATTGCAAACCCCGTTCCTTCCAGCCTTGAAGCACCATCGGTTACATGGAGCATTACCAATGGCGGTGATATTGCTATGATTACAGAAGAAGGATTACTCAAAGCTTTGGGCAATAAAAATGGATTTATTACCGTATTAGCTACCTCAAATGAAAACACGCAAATATCTGCTATTTATACAGTTCTAATCTCCGGTCAAAATGGTGTTTCGGCATCTGAAAAAAAATATAAAAACCGCTTAAACCCCTACCCTAACCCATTTTCTGATTATTTGAATATTGAAAATCCGGAAAAAACGGACTTTAATGTTTATAACTGCCAGGGTATAAATATTTACAAATCAGTGAATGGAGATACCCGTGCAATTGATACAAAAAACTGGGAAGAAGGAATATATTTATTCCAGACAACCTATGGAAGCAGAACCTTATTAAAACTTTAAATAAATAAGTAAAATGAATTTAAGAGTACAAATAATTTCTACCGGATTTACAACAAGCTTAGCTCTCCTGAGTTGTAACACGCAAAATACAGCACAACACTCAGGCACCGTATCAGAAAATGAAGTTAGAAAACCAAACATTGTTTATATTCTTGCAGATGATCTTGGCTACGGGGATGTTGGTTATAACGGGCAGCAAAAATTTGAAACGCCTAATATTGATAAACTCGCTGAGCAGGGTATGGTTTTTACACAGCACTATTCTGGTTCAACCGTATGCGCCCCTTCGCGTTCTGCACTTATGACAGGTTTACATACTGGTCACACTCCCATAAGAGGCAATAAAGAAATTATGCCAGAAGGCCAATGGCCTTTACCCGACTCAAGCTATACCCTGGCCGAAATGCTCAAAGATGCTACCTATGTTACAGGAGCATTCGGAAAATGGGGCCTTGGCTATCCGACATCCGAGGGAGACCCTAATAATCAAGGGTTTGACGAGTTTTATGGCTACAATTGTCA
>JBEPYD010000210.1:0-7075 GCA_041641575.1 Bacteroidales bacterium | reverse complement strand
GATAATAATGATAAAGATCATGGTTGCAAGAAAGAACTAATCACTCATTTTTACGTATGCGCATAAACTAAACCTTTTTGTAAATGCGTTACTAAGTTTTAGAATTCAAAAAACTGATATTTCTCAACTTTCAAGCAGTTTTTTATGTTTTTATTTACTTTTACACCTTTACCTAAATTCTCTATGATATGAAATTGAAAACCAAGCTTTATAGTATAGCTATCTGTTTTGTTCTCTCCCATCAGTTACTTCTGGCCGATGGACGTGACTCAACATTTATTAATCCCAATGAGGCTATTGAAACCAATATTGAGAACAACCTCGATAGTTTGTTAAATTTATGGTACGTGGAAAATTCCATTAATACCGAAGCTCTGGCAGAGAGAATAAACTCGCACCCGGACGATACTATTGATTTTAACTACCCTGATTCACTCTTTATAGAGCGTCTTTCAAAAATCCCCAGTGTTGTAGATCTCACTTACAATCAAACTGTACGGAATTATATAAAAGTGTACACAGTAAAACGCAGGGAAACAGTTGAAGTAATGCTTGGCCTGTCGGATTATTATTTTCCGATTTTCGATGATATTTTTGATTACTATGGCGTGCCTAATGAAATGAAATATATGGCCATTATCGAATCTGCTTTAAACCCCAGGGCTTATTCCCGCACACGAGCTGTTGGTTTATGGCAGTTTATGTATGGTACTGCAAGAATGTACGGATTGGACATCAATTCTTATGTTGATGAACGCAGAGATGCCATTAAAGCCACCCATGCAGCGGCACGTTTTGTCAGCGACCTTTATGATATTTACCAGGATTGGACGCTGGTGATAGCAGCTTACAATTGTGGCCCTGGTAATGTAAACAAGGCCATCCGCAGGTCTGGCGGTAAAAGAAATTACTGGGATATTTATTATTACCTTCCCAGGGAAACCCGCGGGCATATTCCTGCCTACATTGCAGCCGTATATACCATGCACTATCATGCAGAGCATGACCTGTATCCCAGGGCTATTGAATTACCAATAGCATCAGACACACTTATGATAACAGAAGAATTGCATCTGGAGCAGGTTTCTAAAGTGCTGGGAGTTTCCATTGAACAGTTAAGAGACATGAACCCACAATACAGCCGTGATATTATTCCCGGCACAGGTAAAGCTTACGCGCTTACCGTTCCTTTGCAGTATACTGCAGACTTTATTGATCTGCAGGATAGCATCATGAATTATAACGATTCTGTCTATTTCAACAAGGACGTAGTAGTATCTCCTGTAAGCCGGAGCAATACATTTGTTCCTGCCCCACCGAGTGCCAATATGACCAAAGTTTATTATACCGTACAACCCGGTGATAACCTTGGGTTTATTTCAAGCTGGTATAATGTACGTCTATCAGATCTCCGGTATTGGAATAATGTGCATCGCAATATTATTCGGTCCGGGCAGAAACTTATTGTATACGTACCTAAAGGTAAGGCCGATCATTATAAAAAGATTAATTCTATGAGCTTTGCTGATAAGCAGCGTATGGTTGGGGGAACAGTTACAGCAAAGGCAAATACTTCATCCTCTGCCACTGCTTCTGCTTCAAACGGCAGCTATGTTTATTACAAGGTTCGTTCAGGAGACACCATCTGGGAAATTGCGAAAAGTTACCCCGGAGTAACAGAAAAAGATATCATCAGCCTAAACAACTTTTCTTATAACGAAAAAATTCATCCGGGTCAGCAAATTAAGATAAAGGCAAAATAAATCCTGTATTCGCTTCCTATGAAGCCATTTAAAACATTGCTCTTTATCCTTGGGGTTTTTGGTGTATTGATTGTTATAAGTCTGGTAATTCCCAAAGATGGCATAAAGATTAATGACGAAATAACCCTGCATTTCCCTGCTTTTGATGATGTTTTCAATCCTGAAGATGTTGCCTACGCGGATATTTCGGGGATACTTGAAGGAACCAAAGGGCTGTCTTATGACACCCTTTATGATGATAATGAATTCCTGACGGACAGCATTATACAGGAACAGATTAAAGAAAGCAAAGATAGCATTATCTCCGATACGCTCCGCGCAAATGCCGATAGTCTCAAACAAATCATTCGCAGCATCAGTTATCCTGGTGGAGACAGATCAGTAATATATTCATTTTTCCAGGCGCTTCAGGGATTACCGGAAACCAATGAACTCATCCGGATTATCCATTATGGTGACTCACAAATAGAAGGTGACCGCATCACGGGATATGTTCGCCACAGAATGCAAAAAAGATTTGGTGGCATGGGACCCGGCTTACAACCCGCAGGTTCTTTATACAACATTGATTTTTCTATAAAGCACAGAATTTCCAACAACTGGGAACGGTATACCCTTCTGGGAAATCCTGATACAACTTTAACACACAACAGGTTTGGGGCTTTGGCCACCTTTGCAACATTTACACCATCAAACCCCGGTGCTGAGAGCGAGGAAGCAGACACCATTGCCAAATCTGCCTGGATCTCTTTTGAGCGATCACATCTTGCATATTCCACGGCACAGCGTTACAGGCAATGTCAGCTCTTCTATGGATACAACAAAAGTCCATTAATGCTGGAGCTGAAAGTTAACGACAGCCTGTTTGATGCTGAAATCCTTCCTCCAAATAAAGGGCTACAAAGAGAAGTGTGGAAATTCCCTACATCTCCAACATCTGTAAAACTGAATTTTTCAGGTACGGACAGCCCTGAGGTATACGCTATAGCGCTTGATGGTTTAAAAGGCGTTGCCGTTGATAACGTGGCACTGCGTGGAAATGCGGGGCTAATTTTCAGGCGCATCAATCAGTACCAGCTTAAAAACATGTACAAACAGCTGAATACCAAATTGTTAATTCTTCAGTTTGGCGGCAATGTTGTACCCTATATAAGTGATGATTACAGCAAATACGGGGGGTGGTTCTACAGCCAGCTTACCCGCCTGAAACAGATTGATCCTGAATTGTCCATCATAGTAATTGGGGTGGCCGATATGTCAATGAAAGATAAAGACAAGTATGTTTCATATCCCAACATTGAACCTATTCGTGATGTGATGAAAGATGCTGCTTTTCGCGCAGGATGTGCCTACTGGGATTTATACGAGGCAATGGGAGGAGAAAATTCCATGCCCAGCTGGGTTTTTGCACAACCTTCGCTGGCTTCTACTGATTTTGTGCATTTTAACCATCGTGGGGCACGTGTTATTGCTGAAATGTTCTACAACGCACTGATGCATGATTATGAAAATTATCTGAGAACCCAAACGCAATGATAAGATTCTTTACCCTGGCATATTTTGTTTGCTTTTTATCTGCTTTCGCTAACGGACAGGATGTTTACACAGGATCTTATTATAAAAAATACCCCCTTTTTCTGGAATCGGAAAACACCATTCATTTTTATAATGATAGTTCTGTTTTTCTTAATTTCATGAAAAAATACCAGGAACTGCTGCTTACCGGTAAAGGTAAATTAAATATTGTCCATTTTGGGGGCTCACATATTCAGGCAGATATTTATTCGCATGTAATGCGGGAGCACCTGCAAAAATTTGATTATGGCATGAATGGGGGACGTGGTTTTATTTTCCCGTTCCGCAATGCGAAGACCAATAATCCTGCAAACTACAAAGTATCTTATACTGGTGAGTGGGAAAGTTGCCGAAACGTGGAAACCAAAAAAAACTGCAACCTGGGTGTATCCGGAATTACCCTTTTCACACACGATACCCTGGCCACTACCACCCTAATACCGAATACAGAAAACAATGTTCATTACGACTTTAACCGAATTCGCATTTTCCATAATCCCGAATATGAAAGCTACGCAATTGTGCCGGAAACATCCATTAGGTATACATCCAGCACGGATACAATGTCTGGAATTACCACATTTTTATTCGATGATTTTTTAGATAAAATTACATTTTCATTTAAATGTAAGGACACTTTAATGCGTGATTTTGAATGGTATGGATTAACCCTTGAGAATGATGACCCGGGAGTGGTTTATCATTCAATTGGTATTAATGGCGCAAGCCTGCCTTCATTTCTTCGGTGTAATTTATTTGTTCCCCAGCTTCGGGCGCTTAACCCCGACCTTGCCATTGTATCTATTGGCACTAACGACGCGTACACACGTTATTTTGATCAGGACGGGTATGAAAAAAATTACCGTGCTTTTATTCAAAATCTGCAGGCGGCCAATCCTGAAATAGCCATTATTTTAACTGTGCCTAACGACAGCTATTTGTACCGCAGGTATGTAAATAAAAACACCAGATTAATGGAAGATGTAATTATAAAACTTGCCAAAGAATATGGCTATGGTGTTTGGGATTTCTATGCCCTGATGGGTGGCCTTGGCTCTTCACGCACCTGGGAATCTGCAGGCCTTATGCAGCATGATAAGATTCATTTCACACAAGAAGGTTATACCTTAAAAGGTAATCTGCTTTTCCAGGCTTTTCTCAAATCCTATAATAATTATACTGATAGAAGAAATATTTCTATATTGCTGAATAAAATGTTAATTGGCAACCCGTAATAAATATGAGGCTTTTCAGCGACATATTTTTATTCTCGGCTGATGAGCCGCTCATTTTTACCCGCCTGTATTTTTGGGTATTCTTTGCTGTGGTAATGGCCATTTACAGTGTGGTTTACCCCAGACTGGCCATGCGAAACGGTTATCTTTTCCTGGTAAGCCTGTTTTTTTATTACAAAACCAGCGGTTTATTCTTTCTTTTGCTGGTGTTCAGCACCTTTTCAGATTATTTAATCGGTCATGCCATATACAGGGCAAAGCAAAAATCACTTAAAAAGCTTTTTCTTACCTTGAGCATAGTGATAAATCTTGGCGTACTAAGCTATTATAAATACGCTTATTTTTTCGCAGAAACCCTCAATGACCTGCTGGGTACGCATTTTAAGGTGGTAGATTATCTTGCACTTTGGACAAACCAGCTGACTGGTTCCAGTTTCAATTTTGAATATATTTTTCTGCCGGTAGGCATCTCTTTTTTCACTTTTCAAACCATCAGCTACGCTGTGGATGTGTACCGTGAAAAAATAAAACCGGTAAAAAACATTATCGATTTCGGATTCTATGTTTCATTTTTCCCTCAGTTGGTAGCGGGTCCCATTGTTCGGGCTTCGGAATTTATACCCCAGTTATACAGGAGGTACAGATTAACAAAAGCAGAATTTGGCTGGGCCGTTTTTCTGATTCTGAACGGACTGATAAAAAAAATGATTATATCCGACTATATTGCGGTGAATTTTGTTGATCGGGTTTTTGGAGCGCCAGCCACATACACCGGATTTGAAAATCTGATGGCATTGTACGGCTACACCCTTCAGGTTTATTGCGATTTTTCCGGATACACGGATATTGCCATTGGCATTGCGTTGCTCATGGGATTCAGACTTCCTACCAATTTTAATTCGCCTTATAAAGCTACCAGTGTGGGTGATTTTTGGCGTCGCTGGCACATTTCTCTCAGCACATGGTTACGCGATTACTTATACATTCCTATTGGAGGAAACCGCTTTGGCTCCTTCCGCACCAATGTTAATCTTATGATTACCATGCTGCTGGGTGGCCTCTGGCATGGCGCCGACATGAAATTTATTATCTGGGGGGCCCTCAACGGAGTCGGTCTTTTGGTTTATAAAAACTGGAAACGCATCAGCCCATATGAAAAATATGACAACTGGCTGGCACGCTTTTGGAAAATTCTGCTCACATTTAATTTCATCACTTTCACACGTATCTTTTTCCGCGCCGAAGATATGGATGGCTCCTTTGCCATGATGCGGCAGATTTTTACGGCACTCGATTTTTCAGTTGCATGGGAAGTGCTTTCTGCATTTAAAGCTGTTTTTTTCATTATGCTGGCAGGGTTTGTTGTCCATTGGTTACCATCTGCATGGAAAGAACGCTACCGCGGATGGTTTATCCTTACGCCTTTGTGGGTAAAGTTAATTTTTGCAGTTATCACAATTATTGCCATTCAGCAGGCACGAACAGCAGAAATACAGCCTTTTATTTATTTCCAGTTCTAAAAACGGGGGCAGGTGGAAATTCATGCAATAATCAGTGGTTTTCTTATCATCCAACGGGTTTTCGTATAAATACTTAATAAGGAATCTGGTATAAGGCCGGAATCTTTATGGCTATGTGACAGATTATAAATAATTTCAGCACTCCTTTTAAAATTTTTATTGAAAAATGTGGGTAATCGTTACATTTGTATCAGGAAAATAAAATGATATGCGCCTGCCAAAATTAGCCATAGACAATTACCAGTTTACCATTGTAGTGGTTGTACTGCTTCTGCTTATGGGTGTTTCAAGCTATCTTACCATGCCCCGAACAGAAGATCCGCCCGTTTACATTCCCGGAGCAAGTGTAATTGTAATATATCCAGGGGCAAACCCATACGATATGGAAGAGCTGGTGGCGCAGCCCCTTGAGGAGGCAATTAACGAACTCGACGATATTAAAAAGATTGAAACCCGCATGCTGGACGGCTTTACAAGCGTAGCCGTGGAATTTAATTTTGAAACTGATGCCGATGAAAAATTTAACGAGGTAGTTCAGAAAGTAAATGCCATGCGCGATGATTTGCCAGATGATATTTACAGTTTAGATATACAGAAGTGGTCTTCAACAGATGTGAGCATCCTGCAGCTCGCTTTTTCATCGGAAACGGCATCATTTCATCAAATGGGAAATGCTGCTGAAGAATTGAAAGATGAACTTGAAAAAATAAATGGCATAAAAAAAGTTGAAATATCTGCCCTTCCCGAAAGAGAGGTTAGGATTTCACTTGACATGGAAAAGATGGCCATGATGAACATCTCCATGAACCAGATTAGTGAGATACTGCAAGGAAATAATGCAAATATACCCGGAGGCAGCCTGAAACTTCAGGGTAAAAATTTTAATATCAAAACCAGCGGATCATATAAATCACTTGAAGAAATACGGCGCACCATTGTGGGGGGGCATCAGGGAAAAATCGTTTACCTTGAATCTATTGCT
>JBEPYD010000209.1:0-7112 GCA_041641575.1 Bacteroidales bacterium | reverse complement strand
ATGCTCAATGCGGCCTCAATACATTCCAGCGCTTTTGTATAGTCCTCTTTTAAATAATGAATATTCGCTTTGGTGAAATAATGATTTGGAGACAGAGGGTTTATTCTTAAAATATTGTCGGCGTGCCATAGTGCCTTTTCAAAATAACCTACTGCTGTATACAATTCGCACAAACCTTCTTCTGCCTCTGTATAGGATGGATTAAGTTCTATTGCTTTTTGAAAATATTTATGCCCATTGATAAAATCCCATTGACCCCAAAAGAACAATGTCGCTTTACTAAAATACCCTACATAGGATTGATTGTCCAGATTAAAACCTTTGCTGATCTTCTCTTCTGACAGCTGCAATAAGTCATTATTATTTCCCCAGGATCCGTGCATGGCATAACTATAACCCAAACCAAAGTAGGGTAAAGCAAATGAAGGGTCTATTGTTACACATTGTTCATATAGTTCCACTGCATTTCTGATTCCTTCGCCATCCCACATTAAATGCTGATAACGACCTTTAAGATAAAGGTCATAGGCCTCCATATTTTTAGTTGGTGCTTCAATTAAATGCTCTTGAATGTTGAGGTGGCCAAAATTTTCTCGGATCTGGTCAGCAATGTGTAAGCTTATTTCATCCTGTACTACGAATATGTCCTCTAAATCCCGATCGAAATTCATTGACCAGAAGTGAGAACCGTCATTAGTACTGACTAACTGAGCTGTAATGCGAACCCTGTTTTTGGCTTTCCGGACGCTCCCCTCCAAAACTGTATTTACCCCTAACTGCTCCCCAATGGTTCGCACGTCTATATTTTTATTCTTAAATGCAAAAGAAGATGTGCGGGCAATAACTTTCAAGCCATTCACGGTGGTTAGTGCATTGATTATTTCTTCAGTAATGCCATCGCTGAAGTATTCGTTCTCCGGGTCGGTACTCATATTAACAAAAGGGAGAACCGCAATAGATTTATTGGAGGGTAATGTTGGTAGATGGTCGCTCATTTTCTACTATACTTTATGAGGGCTGCTATGAACTGACATTGAATTATTAATGATAATTCGTTTAATTGGCTACAATCGAGTAGACCAAGATACGAAAATAATTTGGTTCTCCACCCTCTTACACCACCTTAGGTCGGCCAGTTGGCGGATACGGCGGTTCACTAAACATGGCAATATCTTAGGTAAATGTTAGCCGTTTGGAAAGAAACCTCTCTTTTGTAAGTTCTCGTTTGTTAAAGTGGTCTGAAGAATTGGACTTTGCACAATCCCGTTAACAGCGGGACAAGCTGTGCAAGGTCTAATTCTTCGTAAAAAATAGCAGCAAAAAAAGACCATGACTAAAATAAACCCATTGAACCATTATAGGTAAAATAACGAAAAACAGATATTTAGAAACGTAAGTGTGCCGGTATTGTTTAGTTCAACACAGCCTCTAATAAAGCGTATGCAAGCAACGCTTTATTAGGGGCTAATTGTTGTACGCTGCCTTTTATTTTAATCTGAATAAAATAATATCCTCATTATTAATAATAAATGTGTAATTTGATTGTCCTCCGTCTCCCCATCCATTACCACCAGTGATCTCAAAAGTCCAATTTATTCGCTTTAAATAATCCTTTTCAATTTTCATTGAATCATTTATTGTTATATATATTGAATCTGTCCAATACAAAAAATCATCTCCTCTATCTTCTGCAACCCCTAAGTCCCCTTCTTGATGGAAAAGTTGTTTATCTTTTGATGGAATTGTAAGCCGAGTATCATTTCTCCAATCGTTGAAATACACTAAAACATCGTAATCAGATTTGTTATCAATATAATATAAGTCCTCTTTTCCAGGGTCACAACTTATTAAGAAACCTATAAGCATGGTTACTATTAAATATAACCTTGTTTTTTCCATAATCATTAAACATATTTTAATTAAAAGCTTAAAACATCTATCAATCCAACTTGAACAGTTGATATGCGTATGTGAGGTAAGGCGTACAACGGTCACGCATATATACAGTGCAGGATTGCGGGCTTCAAACTATCCACCGAGATAAAAGCTGATGCGTGGTAGATAGGTTAAATTAAACACATCGCCCTGCATTGGATATAATCGATGTTGCCTACTGGCGTTTTCTGTCTGGGTTTATTTTTCGTTTGCTTCTTTCAGTGCAATTTGTTCCAATTCTTCCGAAAATCTGAAATTTGTTTCCCTGATTTTATTTAAATACGGTTTGATTGATGGAATTATTCCGTTATTATTGGCTTTTATTATCACTCCCAAAGTTCCCGTTACAGATAGTCCTAATCTATCAGCTAATTTTCTTGCTTTCCAGTCGTCAAGAATTATGATATTCTCATTTGTCTCCAACGCCAATGCGATTGCGCTGGCTTCTCCTTTGTCAATTTGCATTTCAAGCAATTGTTGTCGGTAGTGGTCTTTGGCTTGCTGAACTTCAATCCAGTCAGGCACGTGCTCTCCGTATTCCTGCAAAATGTCCTGTGTTATTGTCAACGTTTTATAGAGTTGGCGCAACAAATCGAGTTCTCCGATTTTAGTGAGGATTATTAAACAGCTTGTATCTGAGATGATTACTTTAGGCATTTTTCACGTCTCTTGTCAAGTCAGATGGCGGATAGTTAAAGATTGAGACGTCATACTTTCCAATGAGTTCAGCAAATGTTCTCTTGGTAAGTCCTGCCAATTCAGCGGCTTGTCCCAAGGAAAGTTTTCCTTTTTCATAAAGAGTTGAAGCAACTAATATTGCTATATCCTTATCATTAAGGTCAACGGTATCAGGTATTTTAAAATTCACTGTTCTCATAAAACAAATATAATCAATATCTGAAAATTATGTATTCAATGGTAGGCTTTTTTCTACGCATGTAGGTACCGTTTTACAATAAGGCAAGTTGGGGATTTCGGGGCGCGTCATTGTCCACCGTTAAAAAGGCCGGGGCGGGACGCGATGCTGGACGTAACCACCTCAACCCCAATTTGCTATATTGTGTGTTGTAACCAGTTGATATTTAATCAAATCAACCAATTGTCAAGTTAACTCGTTTTCCAAATCCAATCTCAACCAGTCGATATAAGGTCGATAATTGAATATCACTATGTCCATTCTCAATCCGAGATATAAAGCTTTTTCGAGTTCCTGTCTTGTTAGCAAGTTGCTCTTGTGTCATATGAGCTTCTTTTCTTGCGTCTCTTAAAATCTCACCAATCGCAAAGGCTTTTGCTTTTATCTCAAATTCTGTCCGTTTTTCGGAGCCAATCTCGCCGTATCTTTTGTCAAGATGCTCATCGAATGTTGTAATATCTTTCATTTTTTGTCTCTTTTTTGTTTATAATCGAAATACTCTTTCATAATCTGTACCGCTTTTTCAATCTCCTTTTTTGGCGTTTTCTGTGTTTTCTTTTGAAATCCATTGAATAACACCACCAAATTCCCTTTATCAAAGCAGCAAAATATCCGATAGATGTTGCTTTCAAATTCAATCCGTATCGCAAATAATCCATCGTATCCAGTCATTTGTTCAAAGAATTTTCTTGGTATCTTGTCGGCTACTGATACGAGAAAGAGAACATAATCAATTTTATCTTTTGTTTTCTCTGTCTGTTTATTAAAAAAGTCCCAAAAATATTCTCTGAAATAAATCAGTTGTCGCTTTTTATCCATTTGACAAAGTTAACGAATAATGGAACAAAATCAAATCAATCTAATCGAATTTTTATAGTTTGCAGGATGTTTTTTTCAATTGGTTACAACGAATCCATAACCACATTGTGCTTATATTCCTTAAATCGCTATTGCCGTTTATATCCATATTTGCCCCGTAAATACAAGTAGTAAATATAAAAAAATTATGAGAAAAAACTCCCAAATTATCAAAGTGCAAGCGCTTTGCGGATATGATGCCTTGTTGATCCGCGGGAATGGTTAAAAATGTGTTTACAAAAATAGCCACATACATCAGCGACTATAGTTTAGACCTGGCAGACCTGCTGCCACATAATTGAAAAAACTCCAAAAATCTCCAGTAAAATCCAACGACACTCCAAAAATCTTGTAGAAACTCCAAAGGATTTAGATAAATATTATAGTCAGTGCCTGGCTAAGGGAAAGATATGGCTTATGTGCTATACTGACAATACGGGTGAGGCTGGTTGCTTACGCTTTATTCATCCCTCTCTTCATTTATATGTTTAACATCACCTTTCACTTGCGCCAATTAGTGTGTAATTTCGTAGCAAAGTTAATCATAGAAAAAACATGGAGAAGATTCTTGTTATTGGCGCTGCCGGGCAAATTGGTTCAGAACTAACCCTAAAATTGCGTGAGGTATATGGAGACACAAACGTATTCGCTACAGATATAAAACCAGCCGGTGCAGATGTAATGGATAGTGGCCCCTTTCAGTTACTCGATGTAATGGACGACAAGCACCTGATCCATTTCATTATCCGCCACAAAATCACACAAATATATCACCTGGCAGCTGTACTTTCCGGAAACGCGGAAAAGCTACCTGTACAGGCATGGCATATAAATATGAGCAGCCTGCTCAACATCCTGGAAGTGGCTAAAATGGTTGAAGATGTTAAAAAAGTATTCTGGCCCAGTTCCATAGCCGTTTTTGGCGCTACCACACCCCGGCACAACACACCACAGCTCACCTCTATGGAGCCTTCCACGGTATATGGCATAAGCAAGCTTGCGGGTGAGCGCTGGTGCGAATACTACCATGACAAGTATGGGGTGGATGTTCGAAGCCTTCGCTATCCCGGCCTCATCAGCTACAAAACAGAAGCTGGTGGTGGCACTACCGATTGGGCTGTAGAAATTTTCTACGAAGCTGTGCGGAAAAAATCATATGAATGCTTTTTAAAAGCCGATGCCAAACAACCCCTGATGTTTATGCCCGATGCCATCCGGGCCACCGTGGAACTGATGGAAGCACCCAAAAAGAAACTATCTATTCATTCCGGGTATAATATATCAGCACTTAGCTGCTCACCTCAGGAAGCTGCAAATGAAATTCGGAAATACATTCCGGAATTTAACATTACCTATGCACCGGATTTTCGCCAGGAAATTGCTGATACCTGGCCTGAATCAATTGATGACAGTACGGCACGCCAAAACAATGGATGGAAGCATAAGTATGAGCTTGAAGATATTACCAAAATAATGCTGGACGAAGTTCGGAAAAAATTTGAAAACGAATAAAACTGATTGTTATGTACGGAAAATTAAAACAACACCTGCAACAGGAGCTTCAGAGCATAAAAGATGCAGGTCTTTACAAAAATGAACGCATTATTGTCAGTCCGCAGGATGCAGAAATAAAAATATCCACCGGACAAAAGGTTCTGAATTTTTGCGCCAACAATTACCTTGGCCTTTCCAACCATCCCAGGTTGATGAAAGCAGCCAACAAAGCCATGGACACGCATGGGTATGGCATGTCTTCGGTACGGTTTATCTGCGGCACCACCGATCTACATAAAGAACTGGAACAAAAGATTGCTGAATTTTTCGGCACCGGGGACACCATTTTATATGCTGCCTGTTTTGATGCTAATGGTGGTGTTTTTGAGCCCATACTTACCGCTGAGGATGCCATTATTTCTGACACCCTTAACCATGCCTCAATCATAGACGGGGTAAGGCTGTGCAAAGCCCAGCGCTACCGTTACGAGAGTGCCAATATGCAAGACCTGGAAGAAAAGCTGAAGGAAGCACAGGCACAGCGTTTTAGGGTTATTGTAACTGATGGGGTATTTTCCATGGACGGTCACCTGGCGCCTGTGGATAAAATGGTGGAACTGGCAGAAAAATATGATGCCCTGGTAATGGTAGATGAATGCCATTCCGCCGGTGTAGTGGGAAAAACAGGGCGTGGTGTTACCGAACATTTCAATACGCGCGGAAAAGTGGATATCATTACCGGCACCCTGGGTAAGGCCTTTGGTGGCGCTGTAGGTGGGTTTACCACGGGGCACAAAGAAATTATTGATATGCTCCGCCAGCGTTCACGCCCCTACCTTTTTTCAAATTCTCTGCCCCCGATGGTGGTTGCCGCCGGCATCAGCATGTTCGATATGATGACAGAAACCAACGAACTGCAGGATCGTCTGCATGAAAATACCACTTACTTCAAAACAAAAATGGAGGAAGCCGGTTTCGATCTGAAGCACAGCGATTCCGCAATTTGTGCTGTAATGCTTTACGATGCAAAACTATCCCAGGATTTTGCAGAAAAACTCCTTGAAGAGGGAATTTACGTCATTGGCTTTTATTATCCTGTAGTACCCAAAGACCAGGCCCGTATCCGTGTACAACTCTCTGCTGCGCATACAAAAGAACACCTTGAGAAAGCCATCAGTGCTTTTATTAAAATAGGAAAAGAGCTGAATGTTATCAGGTAAAAGGTTATTGAAATAGTTTTTATAAATGCCCGGATGGCAATAAAGCCCGGGCATTTATTGTTTTTACATGTACTTGCATTCAGATAGTTGCAGAGAAGAAGGAAATAGTATAATTTAGCTGTAAATAGTTGTGGTATGAACGTGTTGCTTATTGATGATCACCCTGTATTCCAAAGTGGATTAATTGGCTTGCTTCAAAACCTCCCGCAAATAAAGCACATAGAGGTGGCTGAAAAAGCTGACGAAGCATTGGGGATAGCCAAAAGCATGCATTTTGATATTTTCTTTCTGGATGTAGGCCTCCCTGATATGGATGGTGCAGATCTGGCGAAAATTTTAAAAGAAAAATATCCTGAAACTTATATCATAGTACTCACCATGCATGATGAACCCAGCTATATTAAACAAATGCTGGCGTTGAAAGTAAATGCGTACCTGAGTAAAAATGCGTCAAATGAAGAAATTACCCGTGCAATTGAAAATTTACAGCCCGGACAGATATTTTTATCTTCCCGCATACAGGAGATTGTAGCACAAACATATCATGAAACAGAAACCGCTGACTATTCTGTGCCCAGGCTCACCCGCCGGGAAAATGAAATTCTGCAATTGATTGCCGATGAATTAACCACCCAGGAAATTGCAAAAAAACTCATCATCAGCGAAAACACTGTAGAAACACATAGAAG
>JBEPYD010000208.1:0-7137 GCA_041641575.1 Bacteroidales bacterium | reverse complement strand
AAGTGGTGATGGTGACATCAGATCTAATATCTCTGCAGGGGGCACAGCGAAAGCATTTTCATTAAATTCCCGGCAGCTTGAAGTGGTGGAGATTGTGAAGCCCTTGCTAATCCGTGATGGGATATTCTTTGCAGGTCTTGATTTTATTGGAGACAAGTTAACTGAAGTGAATGTTTTCAGCCCCGGAGGGGTAGGAGTGATAAGCCAATTAATCAAAGTAGATTTTATCGATGAAATCATTAATGAGCTGGAACGAAAGCATTACATAAGGAGCCATTATAATTATAAATTATCTAAAATGGGGTATCCGATCAAAACCCGTGATATGAATAGGATAAAATATTGTTAGAATAGCGGCAGAGCCGCAAAATATTTGTAGTAACAATTAATACAAAACCAAAGGTAGGTGCAACGCACCGTGATATATAATTCTTTTAAATATTACGGTGCGCTGCACCTTCATAAAATATTTTCTCATTTGCTACAAATATTCAGGTGCTCTGCACCAAAGATACTATACGGTAGATGATTAGATACCCCATTTTATCTAATGCGATGATGGCAATGGTTTAAAAATATTTTTCCTTTTCCTTATCCATTTACCCTTTTACCATATTCAAAGACTGATATCCGGCTTTCAGAAAAATATTTACAAAATTTATGACTAAATGTTTGGTCAATTAAAAAATAGGTTATATTTTTGACCAGTCGTTCAGTCATAAATACAAGAACGATTTTTTTAGAAACAAAAAATGACTAAACGTTCAGTCTAAAAAGTAATTCAAATATGTCACCACGAACAGAAAAACAATTTAATGAAATACGGAAGGAGCGCAAAGAACATATTTTACAGGTTGCCCTGGAATTATTTGCACACGATGGCTATCATGCCACATCCATCTCCTCAATTGCCCGTAAGGCGGGGATTTCAAAAGGGCTGCTTTACAATTACTTTGAGAGCAAGGAAGATTTGCTAAAAGAATTAATCATTTCAACTACAGAGATGGTACATGTTGAACTTGATCCTAATCACGATGGCAAAGTCACACCTAAAGAATTTATACGCTTCATTAAAATTACAATGAAGAACATTCGTGACAATGTAACATACTGGAAATTATATGCAAGCATGTCGCTGCAAAAAGATGTGCTCGACCTTTTGATGGGGGAGTTACAAGACCTGGGACAAAATTCTGCCAAAATGCTGATGGAATTTTTCAGCAACTATTTTGGTGAAAAGGCCGAAGATGAAATGCTTCATTTTTCTGCCCTTACCAAAGGCGTGATGCTTCAGTTCCTGGCCCTGAACAACAAAGAATGGCTGGATAAAAATGAGCGCATGCTCATTGATTATTACAAGGAAAGGCTAAATATCACAGAAGATGTCGACATACCATAATTTTATTTTAACATTTAAAATACCTTAAAAAATGAAAACACTGGGAATTATCACTACAATGCTGCTGGTATCAACATTGGCATTTGCTCAGAATGCACAGGAAATTGTGCGTCAGTCTGAGCAAACCATGCGTGGAGAATCCAGCGTGGGGGAAATGGAAATGAAAATAATGCGCCCCTCATGGGAACGTACCATTTCTTTCAAAACCTGGACTATGGGAAATGATTATTCAATGACACTGGTAACCGGACCGGCCAAAGAAGAAGGCAAAACGTTCCTGAAACGTGAAAATGAATTATGGCAGTACGATCCTACCATTAACCGGATGTTTAAACTGCCTCCTTCTATGATGTCGCAGGGCTGGATGGGATCTGATTTCTCTAATGATGATATTATCAAAGAAACTTCACTGGCCCGGGACTACACCCACAGCATCCTGGGAACAGAAACCATAGACGGGCATAGTGCGTGGAAAATAGAACTTACCCCAAAAGCCAATGCTGCTGTGGTATGGGGAAAAATGATTGTATGGATTGAAAAGCAGGACTACCTTCAGCTCAAAGCAGAATATTATGATGAAGATGATTACCTCATCAAAACCGAAACTGCAAGCGACATTCAAACCATGGATGGCCGTCGCATACCCACTCATTTTGTCATTGTCCCTGCCGGGGAAGAAGGCAATGAAACCATCATGAATATTGAGACCATAGATTTTAATATAAATATTGATCAATCTTTCTTTTCACAACAAAACATGAAGAGATTACGGTAGAATTAAAAAGATACAGCAATGAACTATTTTGAAATTTTAGGTATATCCTTCGGTTTGCTGGCGTTTCTGAAACCTTTTTACATGCATATTTTGCCCTGGAACGAAATGAAGGGCATTGAAAAGGCTTATACTGAAAAGCGTCCGGCATGGATAATTCCAACAGCAACAGCAGGTATTTTGCTCGTGGCATTTACCTGGTATAAAGAAATAACCACAGCCATCCCTTATTCCATAATCATTACCCTGCTATTCTCGCTTACGCTTATAAAAGCAGTTTTTTTTCTGTTTGATTATCAAAAATTCCAAAAGTGGGTTTCCGGTATGCTGAACAGGCAAAAGGGGAAGCAAATTATTCTTGTGGATATAGGAGCAAGCGCCTTTGGGTTACTACTGATTGTTGTATCTGTTTTATTGTTTTAATGCCCTTGCGGGAATGATGGCTTCTATATTTTGTAGCTGAAAAAGAGAGGGGTATGTGAATGTTTTCCAAGTATCTTATATGCATTTGTAAATTCAAAGTATGGGCATGTTATATCCGTAATTTTAAACACAATCGCGAGTACATTACTTTATTGATAAACTTAACTTTAACTATAAATTTATACATATGAAAGAATATTTTAAACTGGCCTGGCGTAGTTTGTGGCGCAACAAAAGGAGGACCTTGATTACAGCAGCATCCATCTTTTTTGCTGTCATTATTGCCATTCTGATGCGCTCATTTCAGCTGGGCTCATACAGCCACATGATCCATAACGTAGTGGAAACCTATACCGGTTACATACAGGTGCAGCATGAGGACTATTGGAATAAAAAAACCATCAATAACACGTTTGTATATTCCGATAGCCTGGCTGAAAAAATATTGAATACAGAAAACGTAAAAGATGTATATCCCCGGTTGGAATCTTTTGCACTGGCTTCGTCCGGAAATGCAACAAAAGGAGCCTTTGTAATGGGAGTTGTTCCTGAAAAGGAAAATGAAATGGCTGCTGCTGCTGAAAAAATTGTAAAGTATCAGTTAAACGACAGCCTGGTGAATGTAATCATATCCAATGAAAATGTTTCAGGAGAACTTGCGGATAAGTTAAAAAAGCTTAGCGGACAATCATTTACCAGTAGAAATGATCTCGCCCTTGATTTGTTTGGCGAAGAAAATCCTGATGAGGAACTCTTGTCCTACATCACGGACCATACTGCTATTGAGGGCGCATACATTAATGCGGATGAGAATGCTGTGCTGGTAGCCGAAAAACTGGCAAAATTCCTGAATATCACAACGGGTGATACGCTTATTCTTATAAGTCAGGGGGTGCATGGCATCAGTGCTTCGGGTTTGTATCCCGTTAAGGGCATTATTAAATTGCCAAACCCTGAGCTGAACCGTGCTTTTATTTATATGCCGCTTTCCACCGCTCAGCAGTTTTACAGCGCAGACAACCGGCTAACTTCTCTGGCTTTGAATGTTCATAACCAGGACGACAGGCAGGTACTGCAAACCAAAATGGCGCTGAAAGAGAAGCTTGATGCAGAAACATATGCTGTGATGGACTGGAAGGAGATGAACCCAGAGCTGGTGCAGCAGATACAATCTGACAATGCCTCAGGCATCATCATGTTGGTAGTGCTTTATGTAATTATTGCATTCGGGATTTTCAGCACGGTGCTGATGATGACTGCTGAACGCCGACGTGAATTCGGAGTGATGATTGCCATTGGCATGAAAAAGCTGAAACTCACCACAGTCGTCATCATTGAAATGGTGTTCATCGGTCTGCTGGGAACATTTACGGGTATGATCATGAGCATTCCGTTTGTGTTGCTCGGATATTATAACCCCATCCGCCTTAGCGGCGAAATGGCCCAGAGCATGGAAAGTTTTGGTATGGAAGCCATAATGCCCATGGCCATGATTGACACCTATTATTTAAATCAGGCGCTGGTGATTTTGGCCATTATTCTGGTAACCATCATTTACCCCATTGTAAATATTCACCGCCTGAAAGAAATTGATGCCCTCAGGGCTTAATGATAACCTTTAAAAAATTAGAAAATGATTTGGTCAATTGCCTGGAAAAATATCTGGAGAAACAAAGCCCGCAGTATGGTCATACTCGGTGCAATAGCCCTGGGATTGCTGGCAGGAATATTTGCCATAGCTGTTATGGCCGGGATGGTGGACGAAAGGGTGGAAAATGCCATCCATAATGAAGTTTCTCACGTTCAAATACATCATCAAAAATATTTACAAAATGATGAGTTAAAATACACCATTCCCGATGCGCAGGAAATTATGGCTGTGGCTAAACAGCAACCGGAAGTAGTGGCTGCCACATCACGCCTGCGTCTCAATGGTATGGCAAACACATCGGGTAACAATGCCGGCGTAATTATTTACGGCATACATCCGCAGAAGGAAAAAGAAGTTACCAATGTGCATAAAAATATTATTGAAGGCACCGGAGCCTACCTTACTGCCGATGACAAAAATAAAATACTCATTGGCGAGAAGATGGCTGAAAACCTTAACCTGGTACACTATGAGCTTACGGAAGAGGCGCTTGCAGCGCTAAAGGAAGCAGAAGTACCAGAAGAAGTGCTCCAAAAATCAGATACTTTAACAAATCAACTTTTTCGTGGTGAGGAAGATTTTAGGGAAGCCTTACAGGAGTATCTTGGAGACGAAGAAATGAAAGAATATTTTTCTTCGTACAAAGAGGCCTCTAAAATATTCAAAACAAGGTCAAAAATTGTACTTACTTTTCAGGATGCATCAGGACACATCACAGGCGGAGCTTTCCGCATAGCCGGCATCTACGCCATTACAAATTCTGCCTATGAAGGTATGAATGTGTTTGTACAATACGATGATCTGGCACGGATTGCCAACATGGATAGCACGGCCGTTCATGAAATTGCCCTGCTGCTCGGCGACAGGGAAAAATCCACTGAAGTTGCAGGAGCTATTCAGGATGAATTCAGCAACATAACCGCCCGTGCCTGGAAAGAGATACAACCCGACCTGGCATTAACTACAGATTATATTCAGATCACCTATTACATAGTGATTACGTTTATTTTACTGGCTTTGGGCTTTGGTATTGTAAACACCATGCTTATGGCCGTACTTGAACGGATCAAGGAGCTGGGCATGTTAATGGCCATTGGCATGAATAAGAAGCGCGTTTTCCTGATGATTATGCTGGAAACTGTTTTCCTCACCCTTACAGGCGCCATAGTGGGTATGCTACTCAGTCTGGGTGTTGTAGCTCTCACCATGCAAACCGGGATAGACCTGAGTAAATACGCCGAAGGCTTCCAGGCCATTGGTTACAGTGCTATAGTTTATCCCAAGCTCGATTACAGTTTCTTTTTCTCTGTTACCATTTTGGTAATCATCACAGGTGTACTTTCATCTGTTTATCCGGCCATTAAGGCGTTAAAATTAAATCCTGTAGAAGCAACAAGAACAGAATAAATAAAAACATTTAAAATATAAAATCATGAAAGTAATTGATATTAAAAACGTGCATAAAGTTTACAAAGAATCAGAAATTGAAGTACATGCCGTTCGTGGTGTTGATCTTAGTTTTGAGCAGGGAGAATTTGCTGCCATCGTGGGCCCTTCCGGTTCCGGTAAAACCACCTTATTAAACATGATTGGTGCGCTTGATGATCCCAGCGAAGGCGAAATCATTGTTTCCGATACCACTGTAAAAGAGCTTTCTTCAAGCAAAAAGATCGACTTCCGCATGTGGAACATTGGCTTTGTTTTTCAGGCTTATAACCTGATACCCGTACTTACGGCCAAGGAAAATGTGGAGTTTGTGATGCACCTGCAGGGGCGACCGAAGGAAGAGCGTGAGAAACGCGCCATTGAATTACTCGAAGCCGTAGGCCTGGGTGATCGGGTGGATGCCCGTCCGGGAAAACTTTCCGGTGGTCAGCAGCAAAGAGTTGCTGTTGCACGTGCGCTTGCAGCCAAACCTAAATTCATACTTGCGGATGAGCCTACAGCCAACCTTGATTCCAAAAGCACGTCTACATTGCTGGACATTATGGAGCGGCTTAACCAGCAAGAGAATATCACCTTTATTTTCTCTACCCACGACCAACGGGTGGTAAACAAGGCACACCGTGTAATTACCATTGAAGATGGTCAGGTTGCCAAAGATGAAAGTAAAAAGTAGTTTTTTTCATGTCTCCTTTCCTGATGTGGACTTCCACACCTGGAAAGGATTTTCAGAACGTTCAAAAATCTCTCTGTCATGCAACAACTGAATAAAATAAAACTATTCACACTTGTTTTAATCGGGCTTTTTCTCCATAAAAGCTACGGCCAATCAGAAAAAGTGGAATTTGCTGGCTACCTGAGCAATATGTTCTCATATTCCTCTATCCCTGAAGGCTATGGCCCTTTGTTGGGGCTTTCACCAGAAAAATCTCACTGGGTTTCCAATCATTATATCCAAAACCGGCTGAATTTATACGTGTATCCTGTTAAAGGCCTAAAGGGAACGGTGCAAATGCGCAACCGTCTGTTTTATGGCGATTACATCTCAGATGTTCCGGGTTTTGCCGGTACACTTGAACAGGACCATGGGGTAGTGGATTTGTCTGTAAATGCCTTTGAAAATGAGCATGCTGCACTCAATATGGCCATCGACCGGTTGTGGTTGCAGTACACCCTTGGCGATCTCGAGATTAAAGCCGGCCGCCAGCGCATTAACTGGTCGCAAACTTTTGCTTTTAATCCCAACGATATTTTCAACACCTATTCTTTCTTTGAAGTAGATTATCCTGAAAGACCCGGAACTGATGCACTGCACGTAAGCTACTACCGTAATTATGCATCTGCCATAGAGGCGGCTATTAGCCTTGACAGTGCCAACCGCGTTACTGCAGCCGGTATGTACCGCTTCAACCATTGGAACTATGATTTTCAGGTGCTGGGGGGTATCAT
>JBEPYD010000207.1:0-7142 GCA_041641575.1 Bacteroidales bacterium | reverse complement strand
ATCCTGGAAACCTTAGAGAATATTTCAAAGTTGTTTAATGATCAAACTGGTACCCACTTACGGGTTGAAACCCATGCCAGTAACTTTTCATCAGCTCAGGTTATGGGAGATTCGATTAAATTGAAACAAATTTTCTTAAATCTTTTCGAAAATATTATCAAGGCAACCAATAATGATGGCGTTACGGTACATGTTTCCGTAAGTCTAATTGCCGATAAGGACAAGCAGAGTAAATGGGGATTTCAGATGGCCATAAACCGTAAAATCCATTTTCAGCCCTATAAGGAGGGAGCCCTGCAGGAAGGATATTATAATCTGGATGAACAGGATATGTCTATTGCTCAAAGGCTGATTTCCGGGTTCCAGGGGAAATTATCTTATGAAAATATTCAGGAAAAGACACTAATTACCTTTAACCTGGTCTTTCATAAAAAAGAATTTCATGAAGTAAAACCTGCCCAGGATACTGCAAAGAAACCTGCTCAACCTACCTTGGCGCAGGATAAAAATATTAAACTGGAAGATGCAAACGTACTGCTTGTTGAAGATAATTTAATTAACCAGAAGATTGTGGTATTAAGCCTCAGTAAGGTGGTGAAGAACATTGATATAGCCAACAATGGCAAAGAGGCCCTTGATAAATTTGGCACTTCCCGGTACGATGTAATTCTGATGGACATTCAAATGCCGGTAATGGATGGTATTGTAGCTACACGAAAGATTCGTGAGATAGAGGAAAGTACAAATACACACACTCCTATTATAGCCATTACTGCTAATGCACTCGCAGGTGATAAGGAAACATGCCTGGCTGCAGGAATGAATGATTATCTGGCTAAACCTTTCCAGGTGGAGGAATTGCTCCAAAAAATGGAGAATTTACTGAATGCTGCCCGGGAAGTATAATACTTTTCTGTCTGCCTTATTTTTTCTCCCGAACTTCAGAATTAAATTGTAATTTTGTCGCCAACATCCTGAAAAAGTGTTATAGATAAACTTTTAGGATGCAGCATTACTTTTTAAAATTCACAGATAAAAGAAATATAGTATGTCATTACAGTGCGGAATTGTTGGAATAACCAACACTGGTAAAACCACGCTTTTTAATTGTATGTCCAGAACCAAAGCAGAATCAAGCAATTATGCTTTTAGTTCTAACAAGTCGAACATTGGTATGGTAGATGTTCCTGATCCAAGGTTGTACGAACTGGAAATATTACAGCCTACTGAAAAGCTAATTCCGGCTGCAGTTGAAATTGTAGATATACCTGGATTAACAAAAGGAGCCAACAAAGGAGAAGGGGTTGGCAATAAATTCCTTGCCGATATACGTAATACCGATGCCCTTATACATGTTTTACGCTGTTTTGACGATGCAAACCTGCCCCACATCGAAGGATCTGTTGATCCGGTAAGAGATAAAGAGACTGTTGATTTCGAGCTGCAGGTAAAAGACCTGGAATCCATTGAGAAAAAAATCCAAAAAACAGAAAAGGCGGCCAGAGTAGGGGATAAAGATGCAAAAAAAACACTTGAAGCTCTATTGAAATATAAAGCACACCTGGAGAATTTTCAGCCCGCCCGTACTGCACCTGTGGATGAAACTGAAAGAGAAGTGGTGGAAGACCTTTTCTTGCTTACCATGAAACCCGTGCTATATGTTTGCAATGTTGATGAAGGTTCTGCTGTTACAGGCAATAAATATGTAGATGATGTAAAAGAAGCCCTGAAAGATGAAGGAGCTGAAATACTGGTTATAGCTGCAGCCCTGGAAGCTGAAGTAGCGGAGCTCGAAGATGAGGATGACAGACTTGAATTTTTAAAGGATGCAGGCCTTGAAGAGCCGGGGGTAAACCGGCTGATACGGTCAGCTTATGCGCTTCTGAATTTAATGTCGTTTTTTACGGTGGGACCAAAAGAAATCAGGGCCTGGACTATAAAAACAGGCATGAGTGCACCACAGGCTGCAGGTGCTATTCACAGCGATTTGGAAAGAGGTTTTATCCGTGCCGAGGTGATGAAATTTAATGATTTTGTCACACTTAAATCAGAACAGGCATGCAAAGAAAAGGGAAAGCTTTTTATAGAAGGTAAAAATTATATCGTGGAGAATGGCGACATTTTACACATCAGGTTCAATGTATAATGAAAAATTTCTGTTAAGATATTTTTTAATTTTCTTTCTTAAGATTTTATATGTTTCCTTTGTCTTTTCTCAGGATTTACCTGAAAAAATAAGCAATCAGCTAAATATAAATGGTGAAGTTCAGGTTCTTGTACCCATTGAGGACCTCCGAAATTATCCAGAAATATTAAATTTTGCTTCTCCGGCTAAAACTACTGCAGATTCGGTAACGTTATTTGTTACTGAAAATGGCTACAGACAGCTTTTAGCCTTTTCAACCCCTGTTTATGTTGCTCCCGCCCAGTCTTTAAAATCTGCTTCAGTCAATAATTCTGGCTGGGATCGATATCCCGAATACGATGAATATATTCAAATTATAAATAATTTTGCTAACGCTTTTCCGAACATTTGTAAAAAAGTATCCATTGGTACATCGGTACAGGGACGTGAAATTTTAGCACTGAAAATAAGCGATAATGTGGATGAGCATGAAAAAGAGCCGGAAGTTTTCTACACCGCCACCATGCATGGAAATGAAACCGCCGGATATAATTTAATGCTCCGCCTAATTGATTATTTATTAAATCACTACAACGATGATTCACTGGTAACAAAAATCATCAGGAATACCGAAATATATATAAATCCGGTCTCCAATCCGGATGGTCTGTTTTATATTAATAATGCTGTATCTCCGTTTTCCAAGCGCTTTAATGCCAATAATATTGATCTGAATCGTAATTTTCCTGATCCTGAATTAGGTGCCATACCAAACAATCAGCCACTGCAACCTGAGAATAAGGCGATGGTTGAATTTTTGGCATCAAGAAATTTTGTGCTGGCTGCTAATTTTCATTCAGGGGTGGAAGTGATAAATTATCCATGGGATACCTGGGAGCGCCGCCACCCTGATAACAATTGGTATATTCATATATCCCGCACCTATGCTGACACTGTAATTATAAACAGCAATAATGGCTATTTTCAGTCTATTTTATTTCCTGATGGCGTAATAAACGGATATGACTGGTACAGCATTGCTGGGTCCAGGCAGGATTACATGAATTACTTTATGCATGCCAGGGAAGTTACCATTGAATTGCACGAAAATTTCATAACGCCTGAAAGCCAATTGGACTCGCTTTGGCAATTTAACAAACAGTCGATGCTTGAATATATTCAACATGCGCATGATGGATTTCAGGGTATAGTGAAAGATACTGTTTCAGGGCTTCCTTTGAAGGCCAGGGTAGATTTGTTAAAGCATGACGCTGATAATTCACATATTTATTCCGACCAGGAGAATGGGGATTTCTACCGTTTAGCTGCCCCGGGAACATATGATCTTCATTTTTCAAAGCGGGGATATTATCCTAAAACTATTAGAAACATATCTCTTTTTCCTGGTGCATCAGTATCTTTGGTTATTCAGTTAAAGCCAATGAATTTGCAGGGACCTCAAAACAATTTTTCAGAGGATGCCATAGAATTATATCCCCTTCCGGCTGGTGATTTTCTTCAAGTCATTATTCCACCTGACCTTATACCTGAGCAACTTGCCATTTATTCAATTTCAGGATTTAAAGTGAGCGAATTAAATAACTCTCATTTGCCGCACAGTATTGATATTTCTTATCTGGCGCCGGGTATCTATGTGATTGAGATTAAAACGGATAAAGGACCTTTCCGGAGAAAATTTATTAAAACAAATGAATAGATCCTTACACAAGCAGACCATCTATTTAAAAGATAAAAACAATATTTTGCGTGCTATATCCGTAATAATTTAAGTTTTCAGGTATTTTAGCTCTAAGGCTGAATATAACAGCATTTATCTATAACATAATTCTCTGCATAAATACCTGTGTCCATTTCTTCGGTATAGACTATTTTTGCATCCTTAAATTCTTTTATAACAGCACAAAAAATGTATAAAACAAACATTCTTCTTTTTATTTTCCTTACCTTTTTTCTCACTAACCACGCACAGGAGACACAAAAGATACCTTCCGAAAAACCTAAACTGATTGTAGGCATTGTGGTAGAGCAGATGAGGTTTGATTACATTCATGCGTTTTGGGATCAGCTACAACCCGATGGTCTCAAAAAACTTGTAAGCGAGGGAACTTATTGCGCCAATGCACATCTTGAATATAGTTATACCCAATCAGCATCTGGATACGCTACCATTGCTACCGGAACAAATCCTTCACATCATGGTATTATTGGCAACGACTGGTATGTACGTTTTGGCGACAGAAGCTTAGAAAGCACCCGGGACAATGAAGTGCATGCCGTTGGTGGTAGTTACGAATACGGACTTCACTCGCCACACCGCTTGATGTCCGGAACCTTAAGTGACGAGATCAAACTTTCCAACAAATTTCAGTCAAAAGTAATAGGCGTATGCCTGGAACCTGCCGGAGCAATTCTGGCTGCGGGGCACACTGCCAATGGTGCCTATTGGTACGATGGTGTGAGCGGAGAATGGATGAGCAGTACATATTACATGGAGGAGTTGCCAAAATGGGTGAAGGATTTCAATAAAAAAGAGTTCGCTGATACATACCTGGAACGTACATGGCAACCTTTAATGGAAACAAAGAATTATAATGCCAGTCTGCCCGATTCCAATATTTATGAAAAGGGATACAAGGACCGGAACATGTTTCCTTATAACATTGACGAACTAAGCAGGGTTAGCCGTCGCGAGAGAGACTACGGTTTTTTAAAGCAAACACCTTTTGGCATAAACCTCACCAAAGATTTTGCAATTGCTGCTATTCTGGGTGAAGAACTGGGCAAAGATGCGTTTACTGATGTTCTGCATGTTGGTTTTTCCAGCCCCGGAAATATAGGCGCTATTTTTGGCCCCTCCTCCATGGAGGTGCAGGATGCCATATTACGGCTCGATTGGGAAATTGCCCATTTAATAAGATTCCTGGATAATAAAATTGGTATGGAGAACGTGCTGATTTACCTCACATCTGACCGGGGTGTTTCAGAAATTCCACAATACCTGAGCGACAACAACATACCCTCTGGTTATTTTATGCAAAACCAGTCTCTCTCTCTTCTGATGAGCTATTTAAATATTGTTTATGGAAATGGGAATTGGGTGCAATCCTATAACAATCTCCAGATTTATCTGAACAGACAATTAATTGAAGATTCTAAACTAAAACTGGAGGATGTGCAGACCACAGTAGCCCGTTTCATGTTGCAGTTTTCAGGTGTTACCAGCACCATTACCGCTACAGACCTGGTACGCACAAATTATACCACCGGTATTTTCAGTAAATTACAAAACAGTTATAATCAGAAAAGATCGGGTGATGTATTTTTGATTCTGGAGCCCGGCTGGATTGAAAAAGGGAAATATGCCACTTTCAACAACTCCCATTACCACTATGACTCCCATGTTCCACTGGTTTGGTACGGCTGGAAAACCGGACGCCGGGTAATCTATAAAAGAATTGGGTTATCCTCAATAGCCCCTACTATCAGCGCAATGATGCAAATACAGCAACCAAACAATGCCACTGGAGAGATTATTGAATCACTCATGAAATAAAAAAAAGGTTACCAGGGGGTGGCAACCTTTATTTCTTGTTTAACATTAACTATATTTTTATGAAAATAAGTAGTGGAAGGAACTCAAATTCCATGCCGCGCTATTCATTTCGTTAATGTTTTTTAGTGGATTAATTTTATAGCGGAAGCAGGGGTGATATATCCTCCCCCTTTGGTGATAATAGTATCGCCTGGAGATAGTCCTGATTTTATAAGTAATGCAGTGTCCGTTATCTGATAAACCTGAACCACATTTTTAACTGCCTTCTTGTTTGAGTATTTATAAATTGTGGCTTCGCGGTTCGTGCCATCAAGTAATGCATCTACAGGAATTTCAAGCAGGTTTAACTTTTTCTGTGGCTGAATTTCAATAGTGGCAATTAAACCAGAAAATAGCTGAGGTGGCAGCTCCAGAAGACTAATCTCGCCTTCAAACGTGCCGGAAAACGGGTCGGCAAAAGGGCTGATACTTGAAATGTATCCCTCAAACTCCCTGTCCGGAAACGCATCAAAAGACACAGTTGCGGAGTCTCCTGGTAACAGACGGGTGGCATCCCGGTCAGGGAGTGAAGTTTTTATCACCCATTGGGTATTTGTTGAGGCAAAGAGGAAAACCGGGTGGCCGGGGGCTATAATCTCATTTTCATTTTGTAATATTTTTAGTACTTTGCCTTTTGTAGGAGCGTAAATTGAAGAATGTGATTTGTTAAATGTGGCTATTCTTTTTTGTGCTTTGGCAAGGTCTACTGCAGTTTTAGCATTTTGATATTGTTCCAGTGTTACTACGCTGTCGCGATAGAGGTTTTGCACCCGATCAAAATCTCTTTCAGCTTTTTCAAGGGCTAATTCGGCCTGGGTTACCTGTGCCTGTATCTCATCCAGGCTTAAACTTGCGAGCAAGGCCCCTTTTTTTACAGCATCACCCTCTTTAACGCCAACATAATGCAGCACACCTCCGGTTTTAAAACTTAATTTTAATTCCTCTTCGGCACTTAATTTCCCTGCCACTCTTACCACGGGGGCGTATGAAACAGGTGAGGCAATAGAATACTCCACCTTAACTACCTCATCTTCACTTTTGGTTTCATTCTTATCATTACAATTATTTAGCAATAACATAAAAATGCCCATTAAAACTGGCAGTACGATATTTCTATATCTCAAAAACAATTTATCAATCATAGTTTATTCATTCTTTAGAAAAATATTTTTCAGGTACTATTTATTTAAAATCTGATATCATGTTATAATTGTAAAATGTTTTTATTGATTATAATTCATTATACCTGCTGCTTTTTCAAGCTTAGCCATGGCAATTAGAATATCATACCGTGAAATGATCTGTTGCTGTCTGGCAGAAGTATATACTGATTGGGCAGTGGTTAGTTCAAGTATAGAGGCTTGTCCCTCGGTATATTTTCTATTAATAATGTGGTATGCCTGT
>JBEPYD010000206.1:5022-7161 GCA_041641575.1 Bacteroidales bacterium | reverse complement strand
AAAAAACAAATTATTGTTTATGGAATGGCTAAATGAATTTGGTGGCGATAAACTCATTCTGGGTGCCGATGTTCGCGATGGTAAAATTGCAGTGGCAGGGTGGTTAGAGACAACAGAACATAATATATTTGATTTTATTTCTTCCTACAAGGAACTGGGTGTGAAGCATGTACTTTGCACCGATATTTCCCGCGATGGAATGCTGCAGGGTTCAGCCATTCATTTATATACTGAGCTTCAGCAACAATTCTCCGCTCTGAATATTATTGCTAGTGGCGGTGTAACAACGCTTGAAGAGATTAAAGAACTTGAAAAAGCAGGTGTGGGAGGCGTTATAGTGGGTAAGGCCATTTATGAAGGCCGAATAGACCCGCAGCAACTACTGCAATTTATTTAAAACTGAAAATATGCTGGCAAAAAGAATCATTCCATGTCTGGATGTAAAGGATGGTAAAACAGTAAAAGGGATCAATTTTGTAGACATTAAAGATGTTGGCGACCCCGTGGAGCTGGGAGCTGAATATGCGCGCCAGGGTGCCGATGAACTTGTGTACCTTGATATTACTGCCACGCACGAAAAACGCAAAACCTTTGCAGACCTGGTAAAGCGAATTGCACAGAATTTGAACATACCATTTACCGTAGGTGGGGGAATCACCGAAATTGCTGATGCAGAAATAATGCTAAGCGCTGGTGCAGATAAAATTGCTGTAAACTCCTCAGCCGTTAAAAATCCCCAGCTCATTGATGAAATTTCCCAAAGCTTTGGAAATCAATTTGTAGTTGTTGCCATCGATGCCAAATTTGAGAATAACAAGTGGGTGGTATATGTTAATGGAGGCCGCATTCCCACGGATAAGGAGCTATTCTCATGGGCCCTGGATGCCGAAGAAAGAGGAGCGGGAGAAATTCTTTTTACCTCCATGGACCACGATGGCGTTAAAAAGGGTTTTGCGACCGAGGCCCTTCAGAAACTGTCTGAGAGTCTATCCATACCGGTGATAGCCTCCGGAGGAGCCGGCCTAATGGAACATTTTACCGATGTTTTCACCCATGGAAAAGCTGATGCAGCCCTGGCTGCAAGCATATTTCACTACAAAGAAATAAGTGTACCGGAGCTGAAAAAATATCTGAAGTCATTTAATATCCCGGTGCGGATTGCCCCGGAACAACATTTATAATTATAATGAACCTGGATTTTACCAAATTAGACGGATTAATCCCTGCCGTAGTGCAGGACAGTACTACCCATAAAGTGCTTATGGTGGGCTTTATGAACGAAGAAGCATACGAAAAAACCAAAAAAGACCGAAAAGTAACCTTTTTCAGCCGTACCAAAAACCGGCTATGGACCAAGGGAGAAGAAAGCGGTAATTTTCTTCATGTAAAAGAAATTATTGTGGATTGCGATCAGGATACCCTGCTGATAAAAGCAGCACCTGCAGGCCCCGTTTGCCACACCGGGCAGGACACCTGCTTTAATGAAACAAACATGGCGGAAGTGGAGTTCCTCCAGAAACTTCAGGATCTGATTATTCAACGAAAAACTGAGATGCCTGAAAAATCCTACACCACCAGCCTGTTTCAAAAGGGCATCAACAAGATTTCACAAAAAGTGGGCGAAGAGGCCGTTGAACTCATCATTGAAGCCAAAGATAACGATGACAATTTATTTCTTAATGAGGCGGCAGATCTTGTGTATCACCTGTTGGTGCTACTGGCAGCAAAAGATAAATCCTTATCCGATGTGGTAAAAGTTCTGGAAGAAAGACATTCCTGATGCTAATCTGTTTTTTCGTTCTGCGCCTTTATATCAACAACGGATCTTCCTTTGAGGATATCAACATCACGCTTAAGGTTGGCAACTGTGCGGTATAGCTCATCCTTTGGCACAACCGGATCAGGGATTTCTGCACTGATAAAGTTTACAAACTGCCATACCTCACGCACGTTTGCAGCTTTTACCTCATAAGGCTCATAAATTGGATTAAGGCTGTAGAGGATCAATCTGCCTTCTGTTTCCAGCAGGTTTTCTACAATTTTAAAAACAATTCCTTCCTCTACGGTAAAAAGAATATAAGCATGCCCGGTAATCATGCGGCTCCAGTCCTGCATAAATTCTCCGGTTACCCAGGCCCC
>JBEPYD010000206.1:0-5012 GCA_041641575.1 Bacteroidales bacterium | reverse complement strand
TCCGATATAATCAGGGTCGGCATACCCGGTGGCATAACCGGCTTTTGCTTTCTCCGGAACAAGCTCAATGTTTTCCTCATTGTTTTTATCCACTGTAGTGGCTAACACCCGAAGGTTACTGCCTTTGATAAATACATCATTGCCATTTTCCAGCTCTTTGAATTGAAACTCCCCCAGCTTTGATAAGTCTACGGTAAGGAGTGTATCTATGGCCACCCCAAAATATCGGGAGAATTCTATCAGCATAGGCACGCCCGGCTTAGCCACGCCATTTTCATAACCACTGTAGGTAGAACGTTTCATCTTAAGTGCCGAAGCAACTTCATCCTGCGTGCGCTTTTTGCGTTTCCGCAGTATCTTTATGTTTGATTTAAAGTACATGCTTTTTTTGATGTAAATTTAATCAATTATATGATTATTTTCACATCATTAATATAATTATCCATTAAAACTTGCAGTAAAACCTTTATTTTTATAGTCTTATTAAAATATTTTACTTTTTCTCTGTTACTTCCTTCATAGAGTAAAAGAAAAATGATAACCAAACGTTCATAATATGTTTAGAACTTACACATTAATTCGGTTGCAATCAGTGAAAATATTAGTACATTTGACCTTTATTTTAAGAAAATTGTATGAGTGAAGAAAGGGATCCGAACTTTTTTAGTGATCATAACTTTTACGACTCAGTAAACAGGTACGAGGACATGCTCAAACAACAAAGAGAATTGTTCTTTGATGTCCATGAGTTTGAAGAGATTATAGATTACTACATAGATAACCGGTATTTTACCAAAGCATATAATGCCATAGAAACGGCCATAAGTCAGCATCCGGGGACAAATCTGTTAAAATTAAAGAAATCCAATTTATTTATTGAACAGGGAAAGCCGCAGGAAGCGCTTGTTGTATTAAACCAGCTGGGAAAAGTTGAACCGGAAAACAGCGATATCTATATTTTAAAAGGCCTTGCCTATTTATTGCTGCGCAGAGTTAGAGATGCCATACGCAGTTACAACCAGGCCCTGGATATGACTACGGAGGATAAAGTAGATGTGTTGCTTGCCATTAACGACAGCATTAGCAATACCCAGGAATCTGACCTGCAGATAAGATATCTGACCCAGGCGCACCAGATTGAACCTGAAAACCTGGAGGTGATATGGAATCTTGCAGGATGTTTTGAGCAAAAAGGAGATTTCTCTAAAAGTGTATCATATTTAGATCGTTACCTCGATATTGATCCTTTTTCTGATCATATCTGGTACAATATGGGAACCTTATTTGAGCAACTAAATGAAAGTGAGAAAGCCATTGATGCCTACGATTATACCATTGCCCTGAATGAGTATTATCTTTCCGCATATTTTGGTAAAGCAAACGCCCTGTCTGCCATTGATAAATACAGCGAAGCCATTAAAGTATACCGCCAGATTCTTGAATTTGATGATGAAAATGAGGATGTTTTCTGTTGTATAGGCGAATGCTATGAAAAAATGGAAGATTATAAAAATGCATACGTCTATTACAAAAAAGCTACAGAAATAGAGGAGCATTTTCCCGAAGCATGGCACGGACTGGGTCTGGTAATGGCCTATCGGAAACAATACACCAAGGCATTAAAATATATCAATAAAGCCATTGCACTTGATGATGAGAATTCAGAATTCTGGTTTGCCATTGGCAATATTTATAACCGACTTAAAAAACCGGAAAAAGCCCTGTCTGCATTTCGAAAAACCGTGTCCCTGGACGAACATGATTTTGAAGCGTGGCTTAATCTGTCTGATATCTATGCCCAGAAGAACGAAATCGGAAATGCTATTGATATTCTTACTGAATCATACACATTCAATGAGAAAAACGCCCTGATTAATTACCGGCTGGCCGCCTACTTTTTTATGCTTCGCATAGAGGAATTTGGACTGGACTATCTTGAGAAAGGTCTCAAACTGAATTATGATGAACATAAAGCCTTTTTAGATGCTTTTCCCGAAGCTGAAAAGATACCGGTTGTAATTAACCTCCTGAAAAAATATAAAAAATAATACCTTCCCATGAATTTTGACATTCCATTTATACCGGAAAGGCCGGAACAGCCCCGCAATAACGGACTTACAATGATGATGGATAAAGGGCTGAGTGTGGCTGAGGCAGAACAATTCTGCAATTCTTCGGCACAATTCACCGACCTGGTAAAATTTGGTTTTGGAACAGCGCTTATTACAAATAACTTAAGTGAAAAAATAAGTATTTATAAATCTGCAGGTCTGAAGCCTTATTTTGGTGGTACACTTTTCGAGATGTTTATCATTAGAGACAAGTATGAGGATTATAAGCGCATGGTTGAAAAATACGACATGCAGGTGGCAGAAATATCAGACGGATCTATTTTTCTTGAACACGATAAAAAGCTTGCCTATATTGAGGATCTTTCGAAGGATGTAACCGTGTTATCAGAAGTTGGTTCCAAGCAGGCAGGTGTGGTTATTCCCGATGATGAATGGGTAAGCATGACCAAAACAGAACTTGCGGCAGGCGCCTGGAAAGTGATTGCCGAAGCCCGCGAAAGTGGCACCATTGGCATTTACAACAAAGATGGATCTGCAAATATTGAACTGATACAGGACATTGTTGAGCATATCAATACAGAAGATTTGCTTTGGGAAGCACCCAACAAAAATCAGCAGGTGTGGTTCATTAAATTGCTTGGAGAAAACGTAAATCTTGGTAATATTGCACCCAACGAAGTGGTATCTCTTGAAGCCCTTCGCCTCGGTTTGCGGGGTGATACATTCTTTGAATTTTTACCGGATAATTTAAAACAGGATTAAAATGAACCGTTCTTTTAAGGAATATATATACATTCTTTTACGCGGCATGGGCATGGGGGCTGCTGATGTAGTGCCGGGAGTTTCAGGTGGTACCATTGCTTTTATTTCAGGAATATATGAGGAATTGCTGAATTCCATCAAATCAATAAACCTACAGGCTCTGCAGAAACTATTTAAAGAAGGTATTGGCGCATTCTGGAAACACATAAACGGTAATTTTCTTGTGGCTTTATTTGCCGGTATTTTTATTAGTGTGGTAACACTTGCACAAATAATAGGAAAGTTACTTCTCACCCACCCCGTGCTGGTATGGTCATTTTTCTTCGGACTTATTGTAGCCTCCGCTATTTTTGTAGCCGGAAAGATAAAAAAATGGAATATCCCAACCATCATTGCTGCCATTGCAGGTACAGCCATTGCCTTTACCATTACGGTGATTACGCCAGCTGAAACAACGGAGGCTTGGTGGTTTATATTTTTATCAGGTGCACTGGCCATTTGTGCCATGATACTTCCGGGTATTTCTGGTAGTTTTATCCTTCTTTTACTTGGAAAATATCAATTTGTACTGGCGGCGGTAAACGAAGTTAAAGTAAACATTTTGCTGCTGCTTGCGCTTGGTGCAGCCATTGGATTACTGAGTTTTTCCAACCTTTTATCCTGGCTGCTGCAGAAATATCATAATTTCACCATTGCATTATTAGCCGGATTTATGGTAGGTTCACTGAATAAAATCTGGCCGTGGAAAATTACCATTGAAACCTATCTCGACAGCCACGGAGACCCGCAGCCCCTCGTCCAAAAAAATGTATTACCCCTTGTTTACGAGCAACAAACCGGTTTCGATAGCCAGTTTATATTTGCACTCATCCTTGCCATTATTGGTTTTGTAATTATTTGGCAGGTAGAGAAAATTGCCAATAAAAATCCAAATAAGGTATGAACATTTATGGCCTAATCGGATACCCCCTCACACACTCCTTTTCAAAAAAATATTTTTCTGAAAAATTTGAAAAAGAGAATCTGCATACCTCTGTATACCAAAATTTTGAAATCGATTCCATTGCCCGATTCAAAGATATTATTGCAACAAATCCACAATTAAACGGGTTAAATGTTACCATCCCATACAAAGAAAAAGTTATTGATTATCTTGATGAGCTCGACCCCGAAGCAAAAGAGATAGGTGCCGTCAATACGATAAAATTTACGGAGAATGTAGGTCTGTTAAAAACCAGTGGCTTCAATACGGATATTTTTGGTTTTGAGGAATCCATCAATCCTTTGCTTCAGCCGGAACATAAAAAAGCTTTAATTCTTGGCACAGGAGGTGCTTCAAAAGCCATCGAGTATGTGCTGAAGAAAAAAAACATCAATTTTCTTCATGTTTCCAGGAACAACGCAAATGGCAAGTCCGTAATTTCTTACAATGATCTTACGCCTGATGTTTTAAATGAATATACAATTATCATAAACACCACTCCACTGGGCATGTATCCTGATATTCACAGTTGCCCTGAACTCCCCTGGGAGTATGTGGGACAGAAACATTTGCTTTACGACCTGGTATACAATCCTGATTTAACAAAATTCATGTCAATGGGTCTGGAACAGGGAGCGCAGGTGAAAAATGGTCTTGAAATGCTCCATTTGCAAGCAGAAAAGGCCTGGGAGATATGGAATCGATAATATTTTTTTAGATTTTCAGGAATATTTATCAACCAATTCACTGCGGAGTTTAAATAATTCAGGGCTTATCCCCACTTTATAAACATGCGGATTATCAAATCGTTTATGTTCATCCGGTAATTGTGCTAAACTTTCCAGGGCAAACTGCTGTATCTCAGCAATCGCTTTCGAAGCCTGAAGACGTTGTCCGTTTTCAACAACTTTTATCAGTTTTTCTTCCACCTGCATATGCTTTATTTTGGTGTTCCTGATTTCCGGTTGGCCGGGATGTATCATCACTTCAGGCTTCTCGTTTTCCAAGGTGATCACATCAGCATAAGCTTTTTTATCACCATTAAAGTAACGGCGTACATTTTTCTTTCCGGGCAGGGTGAGTTTTTCAGGATTTTCTGACAGTTTCAGTCGTGGCGTATGGTTATAAGAAGCCAGTTTGTAAACACCATCAAGTGCCGCATCAGGCTTACCCGTCACCAACCTTGTACCTACCCC
>JBEPYD010000205.1:0-7185 GCA_041641575.1 Bacteroidales bacterium | reverse complement strand
TTCAGAGGTCTTGCCTGCTATCCGCATGATTCTTTCTGAAAACAGCCGTGCAGTAGTGGCTTCCAGGCACAATCAGCTGATTGCTCATTTCTATGAAAATGAAACACGTTTTAGGAAAATAGCACATCCATTTACCCCTGATATTGTAGTTTACTGCAAATCCCGTTACATGTATATCGAGCGGGCACTAAAACCAGTTGATGTGATTGAAGGTTTTAAATCTCAACTTCAGCGTTTCCGGAAAGAATATGGTTATTCACCTAAGGTGATTCTTATAAAAGGCATAGGCTTGCTTGCAGTAAGCGATAGTTATAAATCTGCCGAAGGTATACTTGATGTGTTTGAAGATTTACTGAAGATTAGCTTCTACAGTGAGAATTTTGGCGGACCCAGGTTTATGTCCAAAGATCAGATTGAGTTTATCGATAACTGGGAAGTGGAAAATTACCGCAGAAAGATTGCAGCGGCATCAACTGAAAATTCTGTTTTGCACCAGAAGATTGTGGTGGTAACCGGCGCTGCGCAAGGATTTGGCGCCGGTATTGCCGAAATGATGTTTCATGAAAATGCAAATGTGGTGGTGGCAGACATGAACGAGGAGAAAGGAAGATCAATGGTGGATGAACTCAATGCCAAACGTAAAAATAACAAGGCCATTTTTGTGCCAGTAAATGTTGCTGACGACGCCAGTGTTAGTGCTATGATCGACGCTACTGTTGCCCAATTCGGTGGCCTGGATGTCTTTATAAGTAATGCAGGCATTTTGCATGCAGGAAGCCTGGAGGAGATGGAACCCGAAAAATTCGAAATGGTAACAAAAGTCAATTACCATGGCTACTTCTTATGCGTGCGACATGCTTCTAAAATTTTCAAGATACAAAGTAACTACAACCATAAGGAGATGTTTGATATCATACAAATAAACTCCAAATCAGGTTTGAAGGGCAGCAATAAGAATTTTGCTTACGCTGGTGGTAAATTTGGCGGCATTGGTCTTACACAATCTTTTGCTTTGGAGCTTATCCCGCATCGTATAAAGGTAAACAGTATTTGTCCGGGCAACTTTTTTGATGGTCCTTTGTGGTCTGATCCAAAAACCGGTCTTTTTGTGCAATACCTTAGAGCCGGAAAAGTGCCAGGTGCAAAAAATCTTGAAGATGTAAAGGAATTTTATGAAAAACAAGTACCTGCCGAAAGAGGATGTACAGTGGAAGATGTGTTTAAGGCAGTAAAATACGTGGTGGATCAGCAATATGAAACCGGACAGGCAGTGCCTGTAACTGGTGGACAGAATATGCTTAAGTAATAATTATTAAAAAAAAATCTGATGTCAATTGTTTCTATAATACAATCAATGCTGGCCCCTGGTATAATGATTTCGGCATGCGGACTGCTCTTGCTGGGGATGAATAATAAATACTCAATTGTGGTAAACCGAATACGGCTGCTCGACGATGAAAAACGAAAACTGAAAAATGTATCGGGAGCGCCGGAACAAAATCCGGCCAGTGAAAGCCGGCTGATGAGTATTAGTATGCAGCTTGAGAAATTCGCCTTTCGTATTAAACTAGTGCGCAATGCTGTTTTAAGTTATTCGCTGGCGGTGGCATTTTTTATCATAAGTAGTTTGCTTATTGGGTTAAATTTTGCAATTACCGGGGCCAATATTTATATAATGGTTGTTGCACTTTTTCTCACCGGAATGTTATCAGTACTCATAGGGGTAATATTTGCTGCTATGGAGGTGATAAAAGGATACGAAATTGTACGTATCGAGACGCAACAATGATGTACAACAAAGAAAAAATTAAAAATTAATCCTAAACACAATAAAATAATGAAAACCAAAGCAGTACGTATTTACGGCAAAGATGATCTCCGTCTTGAAGAATTTGATCTTCCCGAAATGAAAGAGGATGAAATACTTGCCCATGTATATTCAGACAGCATTTGCATGTCTTCATACAAAGCAACCAAACAAGGTCCTGATCATAAACGTGTACCCGACGATGTGCATGTGAATCCTACCATGATAGGGCATGAATTTAGTGGAATAATAGAAGCTGTAGGTGAAAAGTGGAAAGACCAGTTCAAGCCCGGTGATAAATTCTCTATTCAGCCTGCCCTCAATTATAAAGGAAGCCTGGATGCTCCGGGATATTCTTTTCGCTACATTGGCGGGGATGCCACACATATTATCATCCCTAATGAGGTAATGGAAATGAACTGTCTGCTTCCTTATGATGGCGATTCATTTTTTCCTGCTTCACTTTCTGAGCCAATGTCCTGTATTATTGGTGCTTTCCATGCCAGTTATCATACCAAATATGGTTCTTATGTGCATGAAATGGGCATAAAAGAAGGTGGGAATATGGCCATCCTTGCCGGCGTAGGACCGATGGGTCTGGGAGCTATTGACTATGCACTTAATTGCGACCGTAAACCGGGAAAACTTATTGTA
This sequence comes from Bacteroidales bacterium, assembly GCA_041641575.1. GTDB lineage: Bacteria > Bacteroidota > Bacteroidia > Bacteroidales > JBEPYD01 > JBEPYD01. The sequence goes on along the minus strand of JBEPYD010000205.1, from coordinate 4,724 downwards.
ACAGATATTGATGAAAGCCGGCTCTCACGTGCAGCATGTTTATTTACAAAGGAAATGGCTGCAAAAAAAGGTATAGAGCTGGAATATGTAAACACAGCAGCCGTTGATGATCCGGTGAAACATTTACGAAGCTTTACTGACGATAAAGGATTTGATGATGTGTTTGTTTTTGCTCCCGTCCGTCCTGTAATCGAGCAGGGAGATGCCATACTCGGTTTTGATGGCTGTATGAACTTTTTTGCCGGACCCACTGATCAGAATTTTAAAGCCGAATTTAATTTTTACAATGTTCATTACGCTTTTACCCATATTGTTGGCACCAGTGGTGGAAATACCGACGATATGAAAGAAGCACTGCAAATGATGGGTGAGGGGAAAATCAATCCTGCGGTTATGGTTACCCATGTAGGTGGGCTTGATGCTGTGGCAGAAACAACGAAAAACCTGCCCAAAATTCCGGGCGGTAAAAAGCTGATGTACACGAACATATCCATGCCCCTGGTTTCGCTTTATAAATTGGGTGAATTGGGCAAAACTGATCCTTTTTATGCCGGTTTACATGAAATTGTCTCCAAAAACGATTATATCTGGAACAAAGAAGCGGAAGACTACCTGCTGAAGAATGCCAAACCCATATAGCCTATGGCTGAAAATCAAAAAACAATTTTGCTTACGGGTGCCAGCAGAGGCATAGGAAGGGCTATTGCGCTGGTGCTGGCATCCGAAAAGCATAAACTGGTTTTATGTGCACGGAATGTCTCAAAATTAGATGAAACAGCTGCGGCATGTCGTGAGAAAGGCGCTGAAGTTTTTACCCTTCCGGCTGATCTTTCTAAAGCGGATGTACCCGGGAATGTTGTTGCAAAATCAATTACGCATTTCGGAAAACTCGATGTTTTAATTAATAATGCCGGTATTGCCAAATCTGCCGCACTGGAAGAGGTCACCCTTGAGGACTGGAACAGCATGATGGATTTAAATGCCCGCGCTCCCTTTTTGCTGGCAAAGCATGCCGTACCTTTTCTTAAAAAGTCCAATGATGGTGTAATCATTAATATCTCCTCAGTGGTAGGCCGTAAAGGATATCCCAACCAATTGGCCTATAGCGCCTCCAAACATGCCCTTACCGGCCTAACCCGGGTACTGGGGCGAGAACTTCAGAAAGACGGTGTTCGTGTACATTTAATTGCGCCCGGAGGTGTATCCACCGACATGATACAAATGGCCCGTCCGGACCTTAATCCTGATGAACTTATTCAGCCTGAGGAAATTGCTGAACTGGTGGCGTTTCTACTCTCTTCCAACGGAAACGGAATGGTAGATGAGTTTAATATCAGACGAAAGAGCAGTACACCTTTTGATTAATCCACAGAACCTGATAGAATGGTATATGGATGGATATCTTTCAGGTTATAGTTGGAAGAATTGAGAATATTTGCACTACGTTAAAATACTGCGCATTTACGTTTGTTTTTTTATAATTTGAAAATATGAATCTCATTACGCAAAGCTGGATTATTCTTGTAATTGCCGGATTATTTGAAACCGGATTTGCCACCTGCCTGGGCATGGCAAATCAAGCACAGGGCAGAGCATCCCATTTATGGTATGGCGGATTTTTGCTATGCCTGGTAATTAGCATGCTCTTACTAATGAAGGCTGTTGAACACTTGCCGGTAGGAACAGCTTATGGTGTATGGACAGGGATTGGTGCAGTAGGTACCGTTCTTGTTGGTATATTTCTGTTTAATGAAGCGGTGACTTTCTGGCGCATATTTTTTCTTTTTACCCTTATCGCATCTATTGTTGGGTTAAAAGTTGTCACACATTAGTCTTTAAAAAATAACTTTCAAATAAAATACCCTGCTTTTCCGTTGTGTATTTGATAATTTTGAGCATATGTATAAATGAATTCATAAGAATAGTTGGAGATATAAATCGAATTTCTTACATTTAATCATAATTAAAAAAATGTTGCCGTAAAAGATGGAAAATGATAATTTATATAACAAGATTCAGGAGTTGTTTGGCAACATTCCCGGAAATTTCTCAATCCTTGAAGAGCAGATTGATCTTGACCTGCAGATGGAATATTTTGAAACTTCAAAATCCATAAAGGAAGATGTTGATAGCGAGGAAACTATACGCAGTAAAGATGATATTTTTAATCAGGACAAGGACATAGATGAAACGAAAGAACTGCTGGTTCGTTTGGCCGCAATTGAAGATGTGGAGGCTTATCGTACCATTGAAAAATATCTTAAAAATCCCGATGAATCTTTAAGAGATTGGGCTGTTTTGGCATACCAGGAAAGCAGAATGAATCTGGAAAGTAAATTGCTGGATGAAAATCAGGTTTTCATCAGTACCGGACTTGGGGGCAAGAATGATAAACTGCGTTATTTCATTGTGCTTCTAATGCGCAATGAACAGCTATTTACACCCACGCAGGAAAAGGTTGTCCGCAATGAGATGTCTTATATATTAAAGAAAAGTGAGGCCGAAGTTGAAGAAATATCTTTCCATGGTAAATTTGCCACCATGCTTGCCCTGGTACCACTTGAGATTCCACTTCAGGATTTGTTTGACCGCGCCATCAGCGAATGTAATGGTTTTGGCGATTTTCTGAATGAAAATTTTGTTGTTACCAATGTCAAAAAATTATCTGTTGAAGAAGTTGATGCTTTTATACAAAAGCGGAAACTGGAGCAACTGGAGGAACCCGATGAGCTTGATGAAGATGACCTCATTTAAATGATCTTATAATCCTTTCCGATTTTAACTTAATAATTGTTTTTCATGCCATTTAAACAAGTGAATGTAGCCATTCAGTTACTTCCATTAACCGATAAAAATAGCGTTTATCCTATTGTAGATAAAGCCATTGAAGTAATAAAAGCCTCAGGCATTAAACATGTGGTAACCCCTTTTGAAACGGTTCTCGAGGGTGATTATGATGCCATTATGGAGGTGGTGAAAAAAATACAGGAAGCTGCGTTCAAAGCCGGTGCTGAGAACATACTCGTGAATCTTAAGATCCAGAACAGTAAAACTGCTGATGCATTGATAGAGGATAAAACCGGCAAATACAAATAAAAACTGCCACCAGGAAAATCCGGTGGCAGTGCAAACAGGGGCTCAAGTACACTTTGAATACACCAATTATTAAAGCTTGATCAGTCGAGCTGTTTGCATTAATTTATCAGTTTTTACCCTTACGAAATAAACGCCAGACTCAAGATCGGATATATTTATGGTGCTTTCTTCGCCGTGATAGCCCGATTGTTCTATTACAAAATGCTTCACAAGAGCTCCGTTGGCTGTGATAATATTAATGGAAGCACCATGCGTTTGTTCAGGTATTGCTATAGTGAGCTTATCCTGTGCAGGGTTTGGCCAAATATGCGCTTTCTCACGAACATTTTCCCTGAATATTGACTCTTCCCTTATGGAAGTGGAAATGCCACCATCACCAGACAGGATAATCCATCCTGTGTTATTCACTTCATGCACTTCTTCCAGTACATTCTCATTGTCGATTACGCCATATAAGCGGTTGTATCCGCCTATATCTTCAGGTACTACCCACCGGAAGGAAACAGGCTTGTAGGATTGTTCCACAATACCACCACGTACATAGAAAACATTGTTTCCGTCAAGATCGGCAATGGCAATGTTGTTTTCAGGTTTTCCAAGAAAGAAATGTACGCTCACAGAATCCGCGCAGTACTTCACACTAAAATTATGAATATTGGCAGTAAGGGTGATGGTATCTCCCGGTATCAGCTTCTTTTTTGACAGGGTAATGGATTTGGTGAGGGTTCTTTTGTCTTCGCTTTGGAGGGCAAGTTCTTTTTCAGGGTCAAGCCGCCATGGCAGTACAAATGCCGGATCCGGATTTTGGCCGTAATGCTGGCTCCACCATGTTTCAGTATCTCCGCTGCCTACAGGTAAAATGGGTTCTACCTTATAATCAACTACCAAAGCACCGTTTTTGGCCCGATAGAGGTATGGCTTCACAGAATATCCTGCTTCCCCCAGTCCACCATTGTAGGAGCCGATGTTTCCTGTAATAGAAACATCTTTTTGAATGGATACAGAATGTGTCTGAATTTGACCAAAATTATAGTATGCTGATCCGCTTACTTCTATTCCCCAGCCGCCTACTGAACCACCCACTTCCATACCAATGTCGAACTCATTTACTTCTTCCTGGGAGAAAATCTCTGAAGTATTGAACGAGAAGGTGTTGTCATCCTGGGTGGATACCTCATAAGTGCTCAAATCCACGATGGGTTCGCCCCGCATATCCAGGGAGTCATTCCACCGTGAATAGGAGAGTATGTTCCCCGATTCATGTGTGGGTACATAATCGTATGCCGTGCGTTCTTTGCTGGAAAACCAGGTGTCCTCCGTTGAAATTGGCACTACAGCCATGAGTGTACCCTTTTTGTCACTGTTTTTCATGTAAATAGGATATTCCCACAATTCGTAATCCGTAATGGTGGCATAGATTCGGTCATCTCCTTTGGCGGTTACTGTGCTGGTTACGTTCACAATTTTTTGGGATGTGGAGGTGTTTGCGAATTTCTCGCCATAAGTACCTTTCATGTAAGCTGATACACCCAGTCCGAGGTAAGAGCCTCCGCCTGATATTTCCGCACTTACACCCCAGTCACTATGTATAGTTGTACTTAAAGACTGATCATTTGTATTTGATTCTG
>JBEPYD010000204.1:0-7193 GCA_041641575.1 Bacteroidales bacterium | reverse complement strand
CTTCTATGTCTTGTTTTAATTGTTCCAGGTATTCGCGTGTCGCTTCTTTAGGCCTGTCTTTATAAAGCTCATCCATCAATTCCTGCTCAAATTTTTCCGTACTCAACTCCTCCGAGAGTTCATCGGCTACGTTAACACCAATATTGCTTCTTGACTGCTGATTCAACCATTTTTCGAGGTCTTCTTCAAGGGCTGGTTTTTCTTGTGCAGGAGGCTCTTCTTCACTAAAATCAATAATTATTTCCGGCTGATGGTATTTTTTTGTGTCCGTCAACTGCCAGGAAAAAAAGATGATCAGTAGAATTAGATGGAATATTATTGTACCTAGTATTCCTATTATATTTTCGTTCAGAAACTTTTTCAAAAATTCACCATTTTACGACGGCAATGATAATCATTCTTTTAATATCATTTCCCATTTTTAACGTAATAGCTGATGTTTTGGTACAGGAAATACACCAAAAACTTTCTAACAAAGGATTCTACAAATGCCTGATGATTTTGTTTATGAGAATATTTTCGTTTATGGGTTTTGCCACATAATCAGAACAGCCGGCATCTATGTACTTTTGTTTATCTCCCCACATTGCATTCGCTGTTTGGGCTATTACAGGCAAGCCGGGTCTTATTTTTCTTATGCGTCGGGTGGCTTCTATCCCATCCATACCTGGCATGTTTATATCCATTAGCACAAGTGAAATGTCAGGATTTTTTTCAACTATATCAACTGCTTCCTTACCATTTACAGCAATGAGCATATTCATTTTATAGGGAGAAAGCATCTCTTGCAGGTATAAAGAACTTGATTGGTCGTCCTCAGCAATTAAAATTGTGATGTTTTCCTTAATGGTATGCCCTAAAGATTTTGGCTTATCATCATTTATGGATATTGTACTTTTTTGCTCTGCCAGGGGTAGTTGAAATGAAAATCTGGATCCTCTTTTCTCTGATGAACTCACCTTTATTTTGCCACCCATTATTTCTAAAAGACCCTGTGAAATTGCCAGCCCCAATCCGGAACCTCCGTATTTTCTAGAAATGGAAGAGTCGCCCTGGCTGAACCGGTCAAAAATTTTCTGCAGGGTCTCTTTTGACATACCAATGCCAGTATCATTAATATAGAATTCTACCCTGTTTCCCGACGTTTTTCTGGCACCAAATGCTATTTTGCCATTTTCTGTAAACTTGAAAGCATTTCCTAACAGGTTGGTAAGTACCTGCTGTAAACGAAAAGCATCTGTATAAAGAGGCGTCTCATCATCCTTAAAATCAGTATGATATTTCAGAATGATATCTTTTTTGCTCTTCTCTATGTGTAGCTTAAAAAATGAATATTGCTCGGTAAGCAACTTGTTCACATTTACATACTCAGGTTTTAACTCAACCTGACCACTTTGTATTTTTGAAATATCCAGGATGTCATTTATAAGTTTGAGCAAAAATGTACCATTTGAATGAATGATATCAAAATAATATTGTTGTTTATCCGGAGATAAATTACGGGTTTTTAGCATTTCTGTAAATCCCAGTATGCCGTTCATAGGAGTGCGTATTTCGTGCGACATATTGGCCAAAAATGCAGATTTTAACCGGGTGTTTTCTTCTGCTTTTTCTTTTGCTTCCAGTAATTTTCCTTCTACTATTGATTTGTCTATTGCAACTGAAGCCTGATATATGAAAGCTTTTATAAGATCAAAATCCTCAATTTGTCTATTGTTTCGGGTAAGAATGGCAATATTTCCCAACAGATGATGCTGATTTCGAAGACCAATAAAGTAAACTTTATCTATGCCCAGCATTTTTTTCATCACATTATATAATGAATTTTTGAAGTACTGGTTTTCCTTCAAAATCTCGTTTTGATCGAATTCAAAAAGGTTTCGTTCATTGAACCGCTCCAGATCTTTATAATCCACTGGATAGGCATTTTTTTCAAGATCAAATCCCAGTATTTTTGAAATTTTCTCCATTTTACCTTCCAGCCCTTTTACATGTTGGGTTTCCAACTGCATTTTTTCCTCATTAAAACGATTGATGATAATGATGGATTCCGGAACAATTTCTGACAGTTTTTTACCAATGAGGTGATACAACTTTGTTTTATCCTGTATGGTCAGGAAACTTGTGGCAGAATCCACCAGAATTTTCATTGAATGATTCACTCTTTCTAATTCTGCCTGCTGTATTTTCTGTTCCGTAATATCGTCAAAGCTTTCAATAGCACCAATAATACGTTTTTCAGTATCCCTTAACAAATCGGCATTTTTACGTATATGCCTGATTTTGCCATCTTTTCGCTGTATTTTGCATGTGATATTTAATAAAGGACTTTTATCAGGTTTATGCAATATATCCCATTGCATTCCGCAAGGATTTTTGGCAAAAAATGAACCTCTTCTTCCCAATACTTCTTCCTGGCTATATCCTGTTAGTTCCTGTGCCCGTTTGTTCCAGGTTAGTATTTTTTGATCTGTATCTACCGTAAACATAGCACTTGGACTTACTTTAAAGACCATTTCATTAAACTCTTTGGCATCGCGTAACTTTTCTTCTATCTCTACCCTGGAAGTAATATCTTCTATGGTGCCTTCCACGTATTTAAGCGTACCATTTTTGTCTTTAACCGCCCTGGCATTTTCTCTTACGTATATCTTCGTTCCATCTTTCCTTGTCCACCTGGTTTCCAGACCATTTACTTCACCTTGCTTTTCCAGAATTTCAATAAATTTTTCTCTTGGAAATGATGATTCATAACCGTCCAGTGTACGTTCTTTGCCAAGAACCTCTTTATTGTTGTCATAACCCAGCATTGTTGTAATCGCATCATTGGCCATCAGAACTTCTCCTTCGGCCGTTGTGCGGTACAGACCAATTGGAACAGAATTAAAAAACGTCCTGAACTCTTTTTCCTGCCTGGCAATATATTCTTCTTTGTTAATTCGGTGAAGGGCGGCTGTTATAAGTCGGGAAAATTTCTCGATAATGATAATTTCCTCTTCAGAGAGTGCTTTTTTGCTGAGCATGGCTATTGAGCAGAGGGGTTTATCTTCCCAGTTTAAACCTATAAAATAGGTGGCTTTAATGTGAAACATTTTTTCTGCAAAATCACACACGGATTTTGAAATTTGTCCTTGCCCCAGCTCGTATAAACCATTGGGTATCCGTACAAGTTTACTTTTTTGCAGGGCATGCATAACCTCTCCCTCTTCCAGGGGCATTTCAAGCTGAAACGGATTAAAGTCAAATAGTTTATTTATTGATTTTATTATTTTACCAGCACCATGTATATATTTAATGGAAGAAATATTTGTAAGGGTGTCAATTTTATTGATGGAAGTGTATGTGCCGGGTACAATTTTTTCAACATATTCTCCTATCAATTCATATATCTTCTCCTCTTCGGTAGTATGGAGAATTTTTGTTGCTGCATCAATAAGATCTATGTTATGAATGATTTCAGGCATGAGTTGCTGTCTTATATAAGGAATACGAAGATTTTAGGAATTAGTTAGAAAATTGTTATACTCAAACTTTTTAGTTTAGGTTTCGTATTAAACTAACCCTGTCAGCATTTTTTAACGAAAGTTTTTGCTTGAATTATTGGATACATGATTTTAAAGAAATTACATCAGTTACTCGATAAATACCCGGTCAGTGATAATGATGGGTTTAAAAATGCCTTGCTGAATCTCATTGCAGAAGAGGAATCTTTACAAGATGAGGAAACAAAAAGAAGGCAGGGGATTGTTATGGATATGACAGAACATTTACTTTCTGCAACCACTGAAAATCAAATTTATGATTATATAGGCAAAGCATTGCATGAAACAGTTCCTGATGCCATTGTTATTCTCAATATCAACGATGTTGAAACAGAGAAAATGCTTATCAGGAACATTTACACCCCTGAGGAAAGCTATTTGTTAAATGCGTTTAGAATATTGGGTTATAATCCTGTTGGTAAAGCTTATAAACAAAAAAGAGAAGCAATGAAAGTATTTGCTTCCGGGCGTCTTACTCAATTTCCCGGAGGGTTGCTTGATTTGGGTAAAAATTATGTGCCGGATTCACTTATGAGGCAAATTATACGTATGTTAAAACTAAAAGACATTCATCTGATAGGTTTTTCGAGAGAATCTGTTGTATTTGCCGGCGCTCAGATTTATACTTTTCAGGGTTCTGATGTATTAGATAGTCAGCTTATTGAAACAATAGTTAACAATGCCTCAATAGCTTTGCAAAAGCTTCAATACAAATCATTTGCAGAGGAGAAAGCAAATGAATTAACCGATTTTCTTAGTCACTTACCTATTGGGGTTGCTTTTTTAGATGAGAAGGAAAGTATTGTGGAATGGAATGAGGAAATGGAAAAAATTACGGGCTATTCTAAATATGAAATGCTGCGGAAGAAATATGCTGCCTATTCGGATCTTATCAATAAAAATCCGAAAGAACTAAAAAAGGATTCACTTAAAGAATCACTTGCAAAAAGATCTGAAAAAGAAGAGATTTTAAAAGAGGAAAAATATTTCAAACATAAAGATGGATCCACAAGGTTTGTGATAGAAAAATCATACCTTTTTACCGGACGTAGTCAACAGTATACCGTTATTTTATCTATGGACATTACAGAGCATCAAAGAATTTCTGATGAGCTGATGGAGGTAGGCTTTGTTCTGGAAGAAAAGAACAAAATACTGGAAAATTCTAATAAGGCAAAGGATAAGCTCATTTCAATTATTGGGCATGATTTACGCGGACCCCTTGGGAATATACTTGGGTTAACTGAATTACTTGTTACCCGCGATTATTCCTCGCTTGATAAAATGCGGAATTTTCATAAATTGCTCTTTGTGACAGCGGAATCCTCATACCTGTTGCTTGAAAATATTTTAGCCTGGTTAAAAACCGAAAATAAGGCACTTGATCTGAATTTAGAAGCTTTTCCTTTGAAGGAAGTAATCCTTCAGACACAAAGATTGCTGCAGCTGGTGGCTGAACAGAAACAAATTACTTTCGACTTAGAGCTGCCTGAACATTTAACTGTTTTTGCTGACCGTAACATGCTCACCACCGTTTTTCGGAATTTATTATCAAATGCAGTAAAGTTTACACCACAGAATGGTCATATTAAGGTTACAGTTAAACCCAATGACCAGAAAAAAATCCTTATAAGCATTATTGATGATGGAAAAGGTCTTACCAGAACAGAAATATTCAGCATTAAAAACCTCCACAGAGAATCTACTCCAGGTACTGCTGGTGAAAGAGGAACAGGTTTGGGGTTGATCATTTGCCAGGAATTTATTAAACTTCATGGCTCTGAATTAGATATTACCAGTACACCTGGCAAAGGAAGTATATTTTCCTTTGAATTATCTGCCGGAGAGTTATAAACAATCTGAAATTCCCCATCTTTTATTTTTTTTCCAATAGAATAAGGCATTTTACCCGCTTTATTTAGCTATGGTATGTTTTTTGTCAACATTCAGGCAGATTTAATATCATATGTGTGATGTTACATACATGTTTTTTTATATTTGAAGCGAACTTAAACCTTAACCTATGGTAATAGATAAACATATCCAGGGACTTATCTTTGACCTCGATGGCACAATTGCTGATTCATTGCCCGTTCACCTTGATGCATGGAATATTGTATGCAGCGAGTTTGGCTACGTTTTTCCAGAAGAAAAGCTGTATGAAATGACAGGAATGCCAACCATTGATTTTGCCAATTTTATTAAAACTGATAGTAATTGTGAGCTTTCTGCAGAGGAAATAATGAAAAGAAAACAACAAGCTTTTCACAATAACCTGCATAAAGTCAGGGCGATTGATGCTGTGGTGGCAATTGTTAAAGAGTATTCCACAAAATTGCCCCTAACAGTTGGTACAGGAGGTAGCCGCAAGAGTGCCAATGCCATATTGCATCACCTAAAGCTGGGGTCATATTTTGATTTTATTGTTACTGCCAGTGATGTGCGTACACACAAGCCTTCACCAGAAACGTTTCTAAAATGCGCTATTCTAATGGATGTTCGTCCACAGAATTGCCTGGTTTTTGAAGACGGACAAAAAGGTATTGAAGCTGCAAGAGCTGCCGATATGCCATATGTAGATGTGCGTAACTATGCCTTTAACATCAATAACACGGTAAATGCCTGACCAGGATTGAACAGCGTTCCTTTTTCTTCATTTTTTATTGGTAGCCTTTCAGGCTTAGGCATGCAAAAGTGGATTTTGTCTTTATTGCTGGCGGTTTTCTCACTGGCTTCCACTTTTTCGCAACCACCTCCTGAAATTAGTGTGCTTACCTGCTCACCTGGTGAAGAGTTGTACTCAGCCTTCGGTCATACAGCCATACGCGTGCAAGACAGTGCCAGGAATCTGGATTTTGTATATAATTATGGCACTTTTAATTTTAGTACCCGGTTTTTCTACATTAAATTTGCCTCGGGAAGATTAAAATACCAATTATCTATTTCCCGTTTCAACGATTTTTTATATGAATATATGCTTGAAGGCAGGAAGGTTTATTCCCAGCAGTTATTGCTTTCAGATGAAGCCAAATGGCGCCTGCTGAAACTGCTTGAAGAAAATTATCAATCATCCAACCGCTTTTACTATTACGATTTTTTTAAAGATAATTGCACAACCCGGGTGCGCGATATTATTGCGGCAGCATCCGGCACAGATAGTCTTTTTAGCGAAAAACCAACACCACTCACCTACCGGCAGCTTATTTATCCCTACCTGGAAGATACAAGGTGGGTAAGAGCAGGTATTGATCTTTTGCTTGGACAACCCACCGATATTGAAACAAGCGTAAAAGAGCAGGCGTTTTTGCCGCTCGAGTTTATGAATCAACTTGATTCTGTATCATTTATGGGCCAACCAGTGGTGAGTAAGGGCATTCAACTTTATGTTCCGGAGGAACAAGTGCAGCATAGAAAAACGGGGTTCACGCCCTTAACGGTATTTATTATTCTCCTGGCATTATCCATAATATTGCTGGTTTTCGAAATTAAAAGGAAAAGGCCTTTCTATTACCTGAATAATGGATTCTTCTTTATCGCCGGATTTGCAGGGCTTTTCCTGGTTGTAATGTGGTTATTTAGCTGGCATTATCCTGTTCGGTATAACTTTAATGTGCTTTGGATGAATCCATTATTTCTATTTTACTTTTTCGG
>JBEPYD010000203.1:0-7217 GCA_041641575.1 Bacteroidales bacterium | reverse complement strand
ATTGAATATCCTGATGAAAATGTTACACTTATTCAATAGCAAAGATCAGTAATGGACGATAATGACTTTAACATCCGGGATAGTGAAAGTCAAAAAACAGAAGTTGATATAGAGAAAAAACTTCGTCCTTCTGATTTTAAAGAATTTAGTGGCCAGGACAAAATTCTGGATAACCTTAAAATCTTTGTAGAAGCAGCACGAATACGTGGAGAAGCACTCGATCATGTATTGTTACACGGACCTCCGGGATTGGGAAAAACAACACTGGCCAATATTATTGCCAATGAAATGGGCGTGCAAATGCGCATTACTTCTGGCCCTGTACTTGAAAAACCCGGAGATTTGGCTGGGATCCTTACTGCCTTAGAAGAAAACGATATTCTTTTTATAGATGAAATTCATAGATTAAGTCCGGTTGTTGAAGAATACCTCTATTCTGCTATGGAGGACTTTTTCATTGACATTATGATAGACAAAGGACCAGGAGCCAGGTCTATACAAATAAATCTTAGTCCTTTTACACTAGTAGGTGCTACTACCCGTTCCGGTTTACTTACCAGTCCGTTAAGAGCAAGATTTGGCATCACATCTCATCTGGAATATTATGATGTTTCCACAATTAGAGAAATTGTTATCAGATCATCTGAAATATTAAATGTTTCAATATCAATTGAAGGTGCTACAGAAATTGCAAAAAGAAGCCGAGGCACCCCTCGTATTGCAAATGCTTTATTGCGCCGGGTAAGAGATTTTGCACAGGTGAAAGGTTCGGGTAAAATAGATGAAGATATTACCCGCTATGCGTTAAAAGCGTTAAACATAGATTCATATGGTTTGGATATCATGGATAACAAAATAATTAATACCATGATTGACAAATTTAACGGTGGGCCTGTAGGTTTAACCACAATTGCTACTGCAGTTGGAGAAGATGCTGAAACAATTGAAGAGGTTTATGAACCTTTTTTAATAAAAGAAGGTTTTATAAAAAGGACTCCAAGAGGAAGAGAAGTCACCTTATTGGCTTATGAACATTTTGGAAAATCCAAAAATGGATCACAAGGAACTTTATTTTAAACATATTGTTTAACTAACTAAAATTTTTCGCACATGAATGTATTTGTTAAAAACCTGGGTATAATCATTATGATCTTGGCATTGGGTGTTCTTGTTTATAAGCAGATTGCCCAAATAGAAAGTAATACACTTTTAGTTATTGGAGGGGCTGGTGTACTTATTGGCCTTGTTGTATATATTTTAATAAACCGATTTTCAGAATCAGTATAAATTAATAAATATAAAAAAGAATGAAGCACGAGGTAAGTGTAGAGCACAAACAGAAAATGACATTTGAAGCAAGTGTTAGCGGTCACCGGTTTTTTATTGATGCCAGCGAAGATGTTGGTGGTGAAAACAAAGGCCCCAGGCCAAAACAACTGATGCTGGCCGCACTGGCTGGCTGTACAGGCATGGATGTTATATCAATTTTAAGAAAAATGCGGGTAGAACCCGAGTACTTTAATGTTCGTGTTGAAGGTGATGTTACTGAAGAACATCCTAAAAAATATGAACGTATGAAGGTAATATATGAGTTTAAAGGAAAAGACCTGCCAATGGATAAACTTGAGAAAGCTGTTAAGCTTAGTGAAGAAAAGTACTGCGGTGTTTCAGCTGTTTACAGAGAATCGATAAAAATGGAACACGAAATAAAAATTCTTTAAGATAAAGCCGGGTTTGCAAGCCCGGCTTTTTTATTAAAATGAATAAGAAAATTGTGAAAGCATTCGAATATCGTTTTCAAAATACATTCGGATATCTTTGATATTGTATTTTAACAAGCCAATTCTTTCTACTCCCATTCCAAATGCAAAACCAGTATACTTTTTACTGTCAATTCCACTACTTTCTAATACATTTGGGTCTACCATTCCGCAGCCTAAAACTTCAAGCCAGCCTGTATATTTACATAAATTACATCCTTTCCCTTTACATGTACAGGAAATATCCATTTCAGCAGAAGGTTCAGTAAATGGGAAGAATGATGGTCTTAAACGAATGTCGGTATCCTCTCCGAACATTTCCCTGGCAAAATAAAGGAGGGTTTGTTTTAAATCGGCAAATGATACATTTTCATCAATATATAAACCTTCTACCTGGTGAAAAATGCAATGAGATCTTGCTGAAATTGCCTCATTCCTGAATACCCTCCCTGGCATAATGATGCGGAGCGGGGGATTTTTTGTTTCCATATCCCTTACCTGTACTGAAGAAGTATGGGTGCGTAATAAAATATCTGGGTTTTTCTCAATAAAGAAAGTATCCTGCATATCTCTGGCAGGATGTTCTTCAGGAAAGTTCAAAGCGGAGAATACATGCCAGTCATCTTCAATCTCAGGACCTTGTGAAACGGTAAATCCTAATCGTTTAAATGTATCAATTATTTCATCTCTGATGATTGATACAGGATGTCTGGAACCTAAGGAAAAGGGTGCTCCAGGCAGATGAAGATCGTTTATTTTCTTTGATTTCGATTCTGAAGCATATTGTGTTCCCAGATCATCTATTTTATTTAAAGCTAAGTTTTTTAAGTTGTTTATTTCCTGTCCAACCTGCTTTTTCTGTTCGTTAGGTACAGTTTTAAACTCTTTGAATAAATCGTTTAAAATTCCTTTTTTACTTAAATATTTTATACGTAATGACTCTACTTCGTCTGCTGAATTTGCTTTTAATGCATCAATCTCTTTTTTGAGGTCGTTTATCTTTTCTATCATTTTTCTATTATTTCTATTTTTTCTATCCTGATGTCTTCTTTAGGCCTGTTGGCTTTTCCTGTTTCTGCTGCAGCTATTTTTTTAACCACTTCAATACCCTCTATTACTTCTCCAAATACGGTATATGCGGCGTCCAAATGCGGTGTGCCTCCTACTGTTTTATAGGCTTCCCGCTGTGTCTGGGTAAATGAAAACTTATTTTTGTTATACTTTTCAGTTGCAATTTCTTTTGCAACAGGATTTATTATTGAATAATCCGGCACCTGGTCGTTTTCAAGTGCGGCGTTTTTTAAACTATCAAGTGTGTTTTTATAGTATAGTTGAATTTTTTGTTGGTTTATTTGCTTTTCTATTTTATCCAGCATATCATCTGTCATCACTGTGCCTTCAACAATATAAAACTGACTGGAAGATGAAGCTCTTTCAGGATTTATATCGTCTCCTTGACGGGCTGCTGCAATTGCTCCTTTTTTATGAAATAATTTAGAATGCACTTCGGAAGGAATTGTGTAGTCTGGACCACCACTGCCAAGCGTCTGATCAGGTGTTGCATTCACACTTTCAGGATCACCGGCCTGAATCATAAAATCATCTATTACTCTGTGAAATAGAACACCATTGTAAAAACCTTCTGATACTAGTTTTTTGAAATTTTTCTTATGTAATGGTGTTTCATCATATAAGTTTATGACGATATCACCTTCTGAAGTTTGTATGCGATACAATGTATCTGTTTTTAATGATGTATTATGGTTATCATTACCGCTTAAATTACACGAAACAATTAAAAAGGGTAAAAAAATTTGTATGAGAATTCTGTGCATTTGATTTTTTTCTTTTTATTATCTGCAAAGCTATAAAAATATGTTTATAAAATATATCTACAACATTGCATAAGAATTTAGTTTTTAACTTTATCCATATAACTTTGTCGAATATCTGTTTAAGATGAAAAGCATTTTTATAAATATTTTTTTTCTTTTTATTTGTATGAAAATATCAGCACAGGATCATTCTGTTGGACTGGTATTGAGTGGAGGGGGGGCTAAAGGCCTTGCGCATATCGGGGTAATCCGTGCCCTTGAAGAGAATAATATACCTATTGATTATGTTAGTGGGACTTCAATGGGTGCTATTATCGGAGCTTTATATGCCAGTGGTTATACTCCAGATGAGATGGAGGAGCTTGTAAAATCAGATAATTTTAAAAAATGGGCATCAGGAGAAATTGATAAACGGTATAATTATTTTTTTAAACAGAAAAATCCTACCAGCGCCATGTTTAACCTGAATTTTTCCAAAGAAGATTCTGTTACTGTTGCAAGATTGCCCACTAATTTGGTACCTACCCATCAGATGGATTTTGCATTTTTGGAAATACTGGCCAATGTTTCTGCATATGCAAATTATAATTTTGATAGTCTTTTTGTTCCGTTTAGGTGTGTGGCTGCTGATATCTATAACAATGTTGCTGTTGTATTTGATACTGGCGATTTATCGCAAGCTGTAAGGGCCTCTATGACATTTCCTTTTTACTTCAAACCCATAACCATAGATGGACAATTGCTTTTTGATGGGGGCATGTATAATAATTTCCCATACCAGGTGCTCGTAGAAGAATTTAATCCTTCTTTTTTAATAGGTAGCAAAACAGCCTCCAATTCCGGTATACCGGATGTGGATAATGTCCTGACACAAATTGAAAGTATGCTTTTGGGAAAAACAGATTATAATCTGCCTGAGAAAAGGAGTTTACTTATTGAAAGTAATTTTAGTAATATTAATCTTTTAGAGTTTGATAAGGCCGATTTCATTATTAATGAAGGATATAACCAAAGTTTATTGCTTATAGATAGTTTAAAACAAGAACTACGTATTAGTAGGGATTCTTCAATTGTTAAGTTACGCAGGGAAAGATTTAAGGAAAGTATTCCTCCGCTGGTTTTTAAGAATATATTTATTACCGGGGTTAATCCATACCAGGAAAGTTATATTGAAAAATCCATAACCAGGAATAAAGATATTTTTGATATCGACTTATTAAGAACAGAGTATTTCAAATTATTAAGTGATCCAAACATTTCATCAATTTATCCCAAAGCCGTTTATAGTCCTGAAAGTGAATTCTTTGATTTATATCTTGATGTGGATACAGATTCAGAGTTTCAGGCCCAGTTTGGTGCATTGATATCTAGTGATGGTAATAATCAGGGATTTTTTGGTGCTGAATATAAAAATCTGGGTGAAGTTAGTACAAACATCTATGGCAATATCTATTTTGGACGATTTTATAGTTCTGTCTTACTGAAATCAAGAATTGACTACCCTTCGAAAATTCCATTTTATCTTGACGGAGGAATTATTCTGCATAGATGGAATTATTTTAAGAGTGCCAGCCAGTTTTTCTTTGATAATCTTCAATCTTCTTATATTATTCAAAATGAATATGATATATGCTTAGATGTAGGTTTTCCCATTTCTGTTACAGATCAGATTATTTTTGGAATAAATATTAGTGCCCTGCATGACGAATATTATATTGACAAGAATTTCACCAGTTCAGATACAACTGATCAAAGTTGGTATACCCAGGTCAACTTTATTATCGATTATGAATTAAATACCTTAAACAATATTCAGTATCCTACTCTTGGAAGAAATCTTAAACTTGCATTGCGGGGTTATTCTGGCACGGAAGAATTTATTTCCGGGAAGGCAAGACGAGAAAATACTTATCTGGAAAGGGATTACAGTTTTTTATCTGTGGAGGTTGAACATCAACAATATTATCCTCTGAAAAGGTGGTTCACATTTGGATTTAATCAGCATTTGATTTTGTCAAATATGCCATTATTTTCAAATTCTGTAGCATCAAGTTTACGGGCATTTTCTTATAATCCTACACCTTATAGTAAAACTCAGTTTATAGAAAATTACAGGGCGCGTAACTTTTTTGGCTTTGGTGCCACCGGAATATTAAATTTAACATCCAATCTGCATTTGAGAAATGAAGTGCATATTCTTTTTCCATTTGGTACCGAGGCCGGCGATCAGCAAAATAGTCTTCGTTTTAATGAACTATTTCACCGTAATTCTATTTTATATGCAGGAGGAATTATTTATAATTCCCCTGTAGGTCCGGCTGCTATTACAGTTAATTACTTTGATAAGAATAACCGTAAGTGGTTTGTGAACTTTACATTTGGATATATTTTATTTAACAAAACATATAATGATTAAAAAGAAAATTGCTATAGCCGGGCATTCAGGATTTATAGGAAGTAATTTGAAATATTATTTGCGGCAACAGGGATATTCAGTTATTGAAATTAACCGCAACGATTTTGATAAGGATGAGACATTTCTGGCTGATAAAATTGAGAAATCCTATGCTATTATTAATTTAGCTGGCGAGCCTATTATTCAGAGATGGACAAATAAAAATAAAAAATCAATAACAGATAGCCGTCTTAATACCACTAAAAAATTATGTAAAGCTACTTCTATTATTAAAAAGAAACCAGAACTATTCATAAATGCCTCAGCAATTGGCCTATATGAAAATGGTTTAAGCCACGATGAAAGTTCTGATAATTTTAACAATAATTTTGCCGGGTTACTGGTGCAAAAGTGGGAGGAAACTGCAGTTCGTAATTGCGTAAATACCGGAAAAATTATTTTTGCACGTTTCGGTATAGTGCTGGGAAATGAAGGTGGCGCGTTCAGCCAATTTAAAGAACCGGCCAAATATGGTCTCGTTCCAATTTTAGGAAGTGGAAAGCAATATATTTCTTACATTCATATATACGATCTATGTAATGCCATAGGGTTTTTAATTCAATCTCCCGGTTCTGGCGGTGTTTATAATTTTACAACCCCTAATCCCATTACAAACCAGGAATTAAACAAAGAATTAGCGCAACGGTTACACAAGAAAGCGATTAAGGTTCCAGGAATATTTATACGGATAGCATTAGGAAAAGCTGCTGAAATGGTTTTAAAAGGGCAAAAAGTTTACCCTGAAAAACTTTTAAAAGAAGGTTACCAGTTTAAATATCCTACAATTTCTGATATATTTGACGATCTTTTGTAATATCTGAACAAGATCACTTTTAATGAACCAAATAAAGCAACTGGCAGGGCAAACCGTTATTTATGGTCTTAGCTCCATTGTACCAAGGTTTTTAAACTATTTACTGGTACCTTTTTACACAAGGATCTTTGCTCCTGGTGAGTATGGAGTTGTTACAGAACTATATGCCTATATCACTTTTCTCATAGTGATATTAACTTATGGTTTAGAAACCGGATTTTTTCGATTTGGCAGTAAGAAGGAATATATTCTTGAAAACGTTTTTTCCACCGCACTTAGTTCAATTATTGTAACTACATCAATTTTTTTAGGAGTTGTATTATTAAATAGCCAGGATATTGCGCAGGCACTGG
>JBEPYD010000202.1:0-7218 GCA_041641575.1 Bacteroidales bacterium | reverse complement strand
AAAAGGGAGCTTTTACGGGTGCCATGTACAACCGAAAAGGGAAATTTGAAATGGCTGATGGTGGTACCATATTTCTGGATGAGATTGCTACCATATCCACCAAAATGCAAGTGGAGCTATTGCGGGTGCTGGAAAGCAAAAAATTTACAAGGGTAGGGGGGAACAAAGAAATATCCTCTGACTTCCGCGTAGTATGCGCTACCAATAAAGACCTTTCTTCCATGGTAAAAGAGGGGAATTTCCGCGAGGATCTGTTTTACCGGCTTAATGTTTTCAATATTGCCATTCCGCCACTCCGGGAAAGAACGGATGATATTCCCGTGCTCGTGGATCATTTTATTGCAAAATACTGTGCCTCTATGGGTCGCCCGCGGATGAAAATTGAAAATGCAGCCATAAAAAAACTCGAGGAGTTTGAATATCCCGGCAATGTAAGAGAGCTGGAAAATATTATTGAACGTGCTATCGTGGTAGGCAATGGCAAGGAAATTCGGCAAAAAGACCTGCCGGGAAATAAGGAATCGAACTTAAGTTCAGTAGAAAGTATCAGCGAATTGGAACAAAAGCATATACAACAAATACTGGAAAAATATGACTGGAATATTTCCCGCTCCGCCAAGGCTCTTGAGCTCGACAGGGTAACCCTGTATAATAAAATTAAGAAATATAAGCTTAAAAAACCAACCAAATAACTAACACTTTACACTTGCACCCCTTGCATTCACTTTTTAATGACTACAGATAGCGATAAAAATATTATCCTCATCAGCAACGGCATTATCACACCCGGGTACTTACAAGGGGTGAAGGATGTGGTGTTTCAGAAATTCCGGCTTCCTGTTACCATTATGGAGAATCAGGGAGAAATTTCACCATTTTTTGATGCTTACCGAAAGCAATATAATGCCAATGAACTGTTGAAAGAAACAGCCACGCTGGCACCTGCCAATGCTTTAAAAACCATTGGGCTATTCCGGGTTGACTTGTTTATACCTATCTTAACTTACATTTTTGGTCAGGCAATTTTTCAGGGACCTACCGCTGTAGCTTCCCTGCATCGATTAAAAAATGAATTCTACGGACTGAAAAAAGACGATGCACTGGTGTTGGAAAGATTTAAGAAAGTGGTGGTGCATGAACTTGGGCATGCCTTTGGCTTAAAACACTGCCACCAATATGGGTGCGTAATGAATTCCAGCACTTACGTGGAAGAACTCGACCAAAAAAGTATTGATTTCTGTAGAAAATGTGCCATGGAACTGGAATTACCTCCAATGCCCAAAAAGTCTTAAGGCCTTTGTGCAATTAAATATCTTGTGGCTAAATTGCTGATATTTTTTAATTTCTCAATTCTGTCGACAGTTATTACACGATACGTATTTGAGTTTATTGTTATCCTGATATTATTCTCATTATTTGTTACGTAATAGTTCTTTCCTGTGTTAACATAGTACTTTTCATTTGTGCTTTTCAGTATTTCTTCGATATATGATGAAATCTGTTTTTTCGAATAACTTGTATCTAATTTCTTGTTGATCCTTCCATACACAAGGTCTGTATAGCATAACTTATCTATAATTCTTTCCTTGACTGCCATTTCCGGTTAAATTTTGGGCGATTTTATTACCCACATAATTCCATGTTTTTTATAATGTATTTTATTGCCTGTGCTTTCATCTATAAGGTTTAAAAGGAAGATTTGGTTCAAAAAAAAGGGCTTGTTATTTTTTATATCCCGCAGAAGTCGGATTTTATAGACGAACACCATTTAGTATTCACGCAAACCTCTTTCAATATATTCCAATTGCCAGATACGGAACAGGAGCGGGTCAGAAGGGATTTGTCCGGGTTGCTTCAACAATAGTTTGTCTATGTTTTGAATATTTACATTCGATAAATTTTCGGCTTTAAAAATTGCCTCTGTTTTATGGAAATATGTCTTATCCGCTATGGGCAAGGAATTCCAGTCCTTGTCAGTGGGAGGTATATCTGTAAACCTTATGGTTTTATACAGAATAGCATTATGGGTACGCTCCCGAATATACCCGTTTTCTGAAAGATCGCCTACCGGGGTTAACACAGTCCGCGCTATGATGCGTCTGAAACCTGCTTTTTGAAAGCGGTTTTTATAATGAAAAGCGCAATAATTCACACCCAGGTTTAATTTAAGTCCACGGGCGGCATTTATTATTTCAAGGGCCGTCAGCTCACTTTCCAGTACCAGGGGTTTTTCTGCATTTATATAGGTGTAACCTCGTTTTGCCAGGTGCTTTACATTATGTTTTGTCAGCCTTAGCTGATGCAGGTTCAGGTTGGTAACGCCTGCTTTCTCCATCAGGGGCAGAAGCTTTATCAATCGGGCTTTTTCCTCAGGCACAGCGGGTATTTCTATGGTTACATGCGGTATTAACCCTTTGGCAAGTTTTACTTTATCCAGGCTAAAGTTCGTGGCCCCAATATCAAATCTAATTTCGTTAAGGCCGGCATCGGCCAGCAACTTCATTTTTTCCCTTTCGGCCAGTATGCCATTGGTGTACATCCAAATATAGGTATCGCTGCTGCAGGTATTTCTTACTGCTTTCAGGTATTCAAGGGTGCGGTTGAAAAACAAGAGCGGTTCACCCCCGCTAAAGCTAACGCCTTTAAAGTTAAAATACTTAACATAATTGGCATATGACTGTGGCGTTTCAAAAGTGAGTCCCTGGCTAGAAGGTGCTTCATCGGTTTGTTGCGGTGCCGGACAATAGAAACATCCTGCATTACATTTACCCGTAATAAACAGGCAGCTCCAGTTTCCTGCGCCACAGGTACCACAACCCTTTGATATTTGGTTGTAATAGGGCTTGGTGCCTTTAAAAAGTTCACTGCCTTTATTTTTGGCCAATAAATCATCTCTTAAAGCCTGAGCTTCAGTTGAATTGTATGGGTGTAGCCATTGTATGCCATCCCAACCGGCAAAATCTGTTTTGTTTTTATTTACTAAAGTATTGAGCCATAAATACAGTGCTTCCATGTATAAAGCATAAAATGAAACGTGGATGAAAGAAAACTATCGGTAAATCAGGTAAAGGGAAACACTATAATTCAGAAAAGATATACAAGAACATAAGGTATACTTCTTTCTTAAAGATTAAACTATTATGTTCCTGTGAGTCAAGCATTACTTTTTTGTTGATGAAGGGGTAAATATAGATAATAAAGTTTAATAAGGTACTAATATTTATCAAGCATGATAAAACCGGAAAGTACTATAGATTTATGATGATGCGTTGATATTATTGGTATAGTCTATCACAATTTTTTGGGCTTTATCAAAATTCTGTTCACTAATCATCACTTTAACAGCGCCGGCACCACCGCCTGAAACATTCCAGGGGGCAAGCGTACCCATGTGCCCGTCTTTTATAAAAGCCTGTATGCCTTCATTCTCGAGCATGCCTTTCACCATCTCAGCCTCGAGATAAGTACCGGAGAAGATTTCGATGATTTTGTTTTTCTGGTTTGTGGGCATGGTAATTATTTAATTTTTACTATTTGCTCTCCTCCCATTAGAGAATGGGTGCCGAACCAGATAAAGATATGAAAATCACAATTAATTTCAAAACAAGTTTTTCCCCATAGATACAACTTCAGGAAGTTATATATCCGCTAATAATTACCACTCCGGCCCTGACAGATACCCTTCATAACATAATGTTATCCTCCCTGATAAATGATGGGGACAATATATTTTTTTTTTTCATACCTGCATCTTTTTGCCTTACTTGTGGTACTTATACATATACCCTGAAATAAAATTAAGAGTAAAGCAAACCATGCATACCGAATTTCTTAGCCATTACGAACCCCTTCATGAGTATTTCTGTAAATACTGCCGGGCCATATGCGGCAATCAGGAGGATGCCAATGATCTCATCCAGGACAGCATACTAAATGTGCTTGAAAAATTTGACAGTATCAAAGATCTTTCCGCATTCAAATCATATTTGTTTTCTGTAGCTGGTAATCTTTACAAAAAGAAACAGCGGCGCAATAAGTTCAGGGCATCCTTCAACGAGGCGGAAGTAAATCAGATTATTGATTTTGGCCAAAACCAGGAATACGTGGCAGAGTTCAGCATGGTATATGAAAAGATACTTTCATTACCAGATCGGATAGCGCAGGCACTTATCCTGTTTCATATTGCCGATATGCGCATTGAGGATATTCGTGATATCCAGGGCGGCAGTGTACCGGCTGTAAAGTCTCGCCTGCAGCGGGGACGGGAAAAAGTGTTGGCCATGCTCAATACGCCTGCACAGGTCAGAGTAGCACTCATGCTTTTTACCCTTTAATATTTAAACCATGGAAAGAAAATATACAAAACAGCATTTAAATACATTTTTTAAAGGGTTTAAGTCTTTGTCAAACCCTTATTCTATAGAAAAGGTGCACCAATTAATCCATAACCCTGATGCAAAGGCCACGCACAGGGTCAGTCAACCATTTATTCATGTAAAATTTATTATTATGACAAGTGCATTTATAATTTTAACATCATTATTTCTGGTATGGTTAAACCCAATGCAGCCGGAAGAAACGGGGACTTTATCAACAGTTGATCCAGTGCCAAAAGCCGATCTGAGTTTTGAAAACAATCCCTTACAAAAAGATAAGATAAAAGGTATGGGGATGCCTGCCATGAGAGAGGATTCTCTGCCTGAAAAGGGAAAAAGGGCAAAAAATCACAATAGTCTCCGGGAGCCTCATCATGAGCGGGGATTTCTATCGCAAAATATTGAAGCTTCTGACATTGATAATTGTGCCTGGCCTCTCGATACGTTGCTGGATAAAAATTCCTTATATGTTTATCTGAGCAATGAAGAACTAGAAGACCTTGGAATTCATATTGTTGAACCTACGGGCCGACGCTTTTATTATTTTACTGTTGATGGAAACAATTCCTCTTCCTCCTGTTTTAATGTTCCCTGTAACTCTGATACAATGCAGGCTACCCCATTTTATATTGAAGAGGTTACGGATACATTATGTACTACAGAAAGATGGGGTTCTCCATTTTATAATAAAGTTGATACTTTGATACCAGTATTAGCAAAAGAGTTTACGTATAAAAATAGAATTTTTTGGTTTAGCCCTGGCGACTCAATTTTTAAAGTATTACCCAAAAGATATCGCAATCTGGAAAATACCTATCATAACCTGAAATGCTTAAAAAAAGAAAATCCTGAGAGATCTTTTGTAGATCATTGGGACATAAATCGAAATATTGTTCTGGATGAGATAAATTCTCTTGAGTTAAATAAAACGGAGCTTGAGGATATAGGAATTAAATTTGATGAAAACAGAATTGAAATGTCAGATCCTTCTGGAAATTATTATTATAGATTCGATAAATGGGGAAAAGAAACACGTAATGGAAAGGGTGATACAATCAATAAATATCCTGTTTTATTTCCAACGCTGATAACGGATATTAAAGGACTTGCCCAACAAAAATATGGAAGTAGCTTTAGAAATGAGCCAGGCAATACTTATTCAGATAATTTTGACTTACTTATCCCTGTGTTAATGCCATTATCTGAATATATTGAAAATCGAAAATTTGAACTTGTGTTTTGGTATTATCCTACTGATGAGTTTATATCAGCTTTACCTGAAAGAATTCGTAAACATCTAAAACCTGAGTTAAAGGCATTACAAGATGAAACTGTTGTTAAAAAGGTAGCTTCCTGCACTTATTTTGAGGCATGCAAATCCACGCTGCATCTTGATCGTTTCAGGCTTTATCCAAATCCGGCAACATTTGCGGTTACCCTCGAATTTTATACAAATGAACCCTTGCGAGGAAGCATTTCCCTGGTGAATATTTCTGGTGGAATGGTTCGAAATGTAATTCCGGAAACGGATTTTGCAACCGGAAAAAATTCCTATAATCTCGACCTGAATGGTATTGCCCCCGGCATTTACCTGATAAGTTTAAATACTAACAAAGGCTTTAAAACTCAAAGGTTGATTGTGTCACA
Organism: Bacteroidales bacterium; assembly: GCA_041641575.1. Taxonomy (GTDB): domain Bacteria; phylum Bacteroidota; class Bacteroidia; order Bacteroidales; family JBEPYD01; genus JBEPYD01. The sequence goes on along the minus strand of JBEPYD010000202.1, from coordinate 1,195 downwards.
TTAAAGCTATAATATAAAGATCTCTTACCTGAAATAGTGAGGTGCGTACCATATGGGGCGTGCCTCACTATTTCTGGCTGGATGGCAACACTGTTTTTTAATTTCAAATGCATTCAGAAATGATTATTCGGTCATTTCAGCACAATTTTTATATCTGCTTCCCCTTCTGTTGGTCTGACATTATATATTTTTCTGTTTAGTACTTTCCCATTCCCAGGCTGAACGCCTGATATATCAAAGCCAGGGGTGAAACCCCTGAAAATTTAAACGATACTCAAACCACCCTGTATGGGTGGGACAAGTTATCGCCAAAAATATTCGTGCTTATACTCAATTATATCATATTTTCTTACAAATTCTTCCACTTCCTCTTGATAGGTAATACGTTTATGATGCTGTTTCTGGTTTGTTATGTAGTTTTTAACTTTTTCCAATACGGAACTGCTTACAGAAAATGCACCATAACCCGTTTGCCATGCAAATTGTATGTGCCCTTTATTTTGCTCTTTTGCCCATCCAGATGAACTCTTCTTTACTTCCTCAATTACTTTTGCCAGAGGTTGATTCTTTGAAAGGCGAAATAATATATGCACATGGTCGGCTACTGAGTTAATCACAATGGCGGGACTTTCATATTTTTTTAGTGTACCCGCGATATATGCATGTAAAGACGCTTTAAATTCTTCTTTGATTAATGGATGCCTGTTTTTAGTGCCAAAAGTTAGATGTACATATAATTGTGAAAGTGATTGTCCCATATTTTTATTTTTAATTAGAGCTAGCAATTATTTTGTCTCAGACCTTCAGCCTGAAGGTTTGATGGGTCGGATTATCCCGGGGTGCAAACCCCGGGTTTTGTTGTTTCAGCCTTTCAGGCTGGATGGCAGTAAGGTCTATTAATCTCATAGGTAATCAGAAATGGTTATTCGGTCATTTCAGTACCTTTATTTCGTTCTAAAATACGAATTTTCCTATTTATTTCAAATTATCTACTTCCCTTCTGTTGGTATTACATTATATATTCTTCTGTGTAGTACTTTCCCATTCCCAGGCTGAAAGCCTGACATATCAAAGCCAGGGGTGAAACCCCTGGAAATTTGTACCGTACCTAAAACCACCCTGTATGGGTGGGACTTAATTGTCTCAGGCCTTTAGCCTGAAGGTTTGATGGAGCCGATTATTCCTGGGTATGCAC
>JBEPYD010000201.1:0-7306 GCA_041641575.1 Bacteroidales bacterium | reverse complement strand
ATAACTTAAATCATACCTAATTTTGAATACTAAAATATTTAGTACCGTATATTTGTATAAAGACTTTTAATTATGCAAAACGGAAATACAGTCATACATAAAACATCTTCTGGAAGAATGAAAAAAGTTGTTTTCTCTGTTAACATAGGTATAAGTCTGAATGATTTAAATGTGGGTATCAATTATCAAGAGGAGAAAGAAAAGAGCAGTATTTCCGTTAAGAAAAGTATCTCGCATGAATGCTATTTACGAGGCAGGAAGGCCGAGTTGCTGCAAAATACAAAAAAGGCAATTGATTTTTATAATAAGGCAATAAAATTTAATTCCAAAAACAAAGACGCGTATGACCGAAGGGGAGTGGTACATATGAATACATTAAATTATGCGGAAGCCCTGAGAGATTTTGTTTTAGCCTTAAGGATAGATAGTAAAAACGTTGAAGTACTTAATCATCTGGGTTTGGTAAATTGTGCACTTAAAAGATATGATGAGGCGTTGGAAAATTTTTCACTTGCATTGCGGATTAATCCTCAGTTTGGCAAAGCGTATTTTAACAGAGCATTATTGAAATTAAATTTTGATGATTTTCAGGGAGCCAGGAAAGATATTATCAGATCAGTTGACACAGATTGCTTTGGTTATGAGGAGTCGCGTTTGACCTCTCATATGAATTAAATACAAAAAGTAAGAATAGGTTTTGGTTTAATAAATAGTAAATTACATTAGGTTTAGGTTTAATTTAGGTTTTAGTTTAGGGTTTAGTTTAAAAGCTCCGGGTTATAGGTTTCCCGGAGCTTTTTATTTACGTGCCAATTTCTGAATATTTCGTAAATAATATAAGATTTCACTGTATAATCTATTGTTATGCTTATTTTTGTCATCAAGAAAAAAATAACAACCAGATGATTCAGCTTTTTATTTCCATTCGCATTCTCGATGTAATTGATATCTTGCTGGTTGCCTTCTTGTTTTATCAGATTTATATGCTCATTCGGGGAACCGTTGCTATAAATATTTTTGTAGCCATCTTTTCCATATATCTTTTTTGGCTGTTGGTAAAAGCGCTAAACATGCAATTGGTAAGCTCCATTCTTGGACAGGTTATTGGTGTTGGAGCCATCGCTTTAATAATTGTTTTCCAGCAGGAGATAAGAAGATTTTTATTGCTGATAGGCACCCGCTATTTAACACATAAATGGACATTAAACAACTTACTGTCTATTGGAACCAAGGTGAAGTCCGTTGTAAATGTAAAAGCCCTCCAAAAAGGATGTACAAATATGTCAAAAACCAAAACAGGAGCACTTATTGTAATTGCACGCAAAAGTGGATTGCAAATATATGCAGAAACAGGTGATATTATAAATGCAAATACTTCTAACAGGCTACTCGAGAGTATTTTTTTTAAAAACAGTCCGTTACATGATGGTGCGGTAATTATTCAAAATGAAAAAATACTTGCAGCCCGTTGTATTTTACCCATTTCCGAAAGTATGAGTTTAGCACCTCACTTAGGGATGAGACACAGGGCTGCCCTTGGTATGGCAGAAGAAAATGATAGTCTTGTAATTATTGTTTCAGAAGAAACAGGAAAAATATCTGTGGCAGAAAACGGTCAACTTAAAAATGACATCGGGCTGGAAGGCCTGAAAAAAATACTCGAAAATGAATTTATAGATACAACTGTTTAATTTACAAAAATATACTGGAATTTTACTTTCGAAGACATCATATTTGCTTTGTATATTTAAACATTTTTAAAAATTTAACGTATTATTAATATAGGTAAAGTTTTTAAACTTATTGTGTTGAGAGAGTATTATGGAGAATTTATATATTACACCGGGTAAGGCAACTCCGGAAGTTGATTTTAAAACCAGTGGATTTTTAAGGATGACCGGAAGGTCAATTCCGGAAGACCCTTCAAGGTTGTATGATAGTGTTTATTTATGGATATTTGAATATTGCCTTTCTCCGGCTGAACAAACGGTGGCCGATTTTCATCTTGAGTATTTTAACAGTGGTTCATCCCGTTCAATTCTTATTGTAATGCGAGAACTTGTAGAATTAAGCAAGCGCGGATATAATGTTACCATAAACTGGTTTTATGACGAGGAGGATGAAGATATAAAAGAGTTTGGTGAATATTGTGTGGCAATTTTGGAGCATAATATTAATATTATCCAGGTTAGTCAGAAAATTTAGCGAATCATTACTTGTAATCGGACATTAGAAGTGTATTAAATATTACCCTTTAAGGTTAATGTTAAAATATATTGTAAATTTATCACGCCTCCAAGAGTGGTATATTGACATTAATTTATCATTAAATTATTAAGCATTCATCCATAGTGCACTATCTTAATCGTGTTCCATATAAACAAAATCATTTTTTCGACCTATTCCCCAGTCTTACTGATGAGGATATAAGCATCCTAAAAAACAACAGCTTGTTTATAAAATATACTACTCATGAGAATATAATAAAGCAGGATGAAAAAATTGAAAACGTTATTTGTCTTATTAACGGATATGCAAAAGTATGGCAAGAAGAGGGGAGTCAACACGAGCTTTTAACGATAATCTCCGGACATGATCAATTGCTATTGTCTATGCTGGTTCCGGAAGTAAGATCACCTGTGAATGTTACAGCCATATCAGGATGTGAAGTTATGGGGTTACGCGCTGAGGTATTTATAGAAACTTGTAAAAGAAACGGACATTTTGCACACGAACTCTTTCATATGGCTCACCATTCCTTTAAAATTTTCTATAAGAATCGATCGCTTACATTTTTTAAGAAAAATATGCATGCAAGGTTTGCCCAAATCCTTGTAAATCTTTCTCAAAATACTTATAAATCTTTAACTTTTAATATTACGTTGCGCAGAGATGAGCTAGCCCAGTTGGTTGGTGTTTCAAGAGAAAATGTTATAAAAGTAATTACTGATTTACGAAATGAAAAAATAATCGAGGTTACAGGAAAACATTTTAAGATTGTGAAATTTGACAAGTTGGTTAAAATTGCAAACATCGGATAAAAACATATGAGATCTTTCATATCATATAATAAGATGGGGGGAATGATGTTTTACTAATATATGAGTAAATCTTCATTGTTTCATAAACTTTTGAATATCTACAATAAATTTATTGTTTATATTATTTTTCCGTTAGCTTTCATAACCCTTCTTACCCTGGCTGTTATCTTTTCTGCACAGCATAAAGAGAAAGTAAATTACAACAAACAGGCAGCAATTATTAAGACAGCATTCCAGATTAAGGAACAGGCAAAACCTAATCGTCTTGATTGTTCAGCTTATACCCAAACCGTATACAAGCAACATAATATTTTTTTACCCCGTTCTTCTGCTCAGCAATTTTATTCGGGAATAAAAATTGATTCTTCTGAGCTTGAACCCGGTGATCTGGTGTTTTTCAAAGTTTATGGAAACAGAATTAGTCATGTAGGTATTGTAATTGATTCTACTTCTTTTATTCATGCAAATACAAGCAAAGGTATTACGATAAATTCCTGGTCAGAACCTTATTGGAGTAAACGTTTAGTTGGATTTGTAAGTCCTCAAGCGGAGTAATATTATCTTTTACTGTCCAAAATCTGCCTTAAACTTTTGTTTTGATACTGCATTTGATGATATGGCATAAATTTTGTCAAATCAGTAATAGTATCAATGATAATGAATTTTAAAAATATGAAATTGTCTGAAAATATATATTTATGAAATACCCTGATTTCATCTTTTTTGATATACATCAGAATGATTTTTCAAGGATGCTATATTTAGTAATAACTGAAATGACCAGATTATGATTGCTGTATTTTACTGGAAAACAAATGATTAACTAAAAGTTATAGTAATGAAAAAAATTATACCCATACTTTCTTTATTCGCCATACTTATTTTGGCAGGATGCGAAAGCAGACCCAGGGCAGACTTTATAGCTTCTGCCGAGTTTTTATATCCCGGTGAATTTATAGAATTAACAAACTTAAGCGAGGATGCCACCCGTTATGAGTGGGATTTTGGAGATGGAACTTATAGTGGAAAATTTTCTCCTAATCATGCCTATGCTGTTCCTGGAGAATACACAATCTCTTTAACTGTATGGAATGAAAAAAACGAATCCGACATCGCTTTTCATTATGTTACTGTTGAGCCTTTACCTTCCATTCAACCTTTTATTTCTTATAATGAACCCTATGTAAACGAGGTAGTAAGTTTCTGGTATGATGTGGATTATGCTTATGATTATGTTGTTTGGGATTTTGGCGATGGAACTGCATTAAGTTACCTCGATGAACCTACCCATGTTTACACACAAACAGGAAGTTACCTTGTTTCCCTCACCTCATATTTGGGAAATTCAGCAATTGAAACGGTTTATCTGCCTGTGCAGGTATATCCTGATGCACAATTAGAAGTGACAGTTTTAGAGTATTTTGAGGAATATCCTGTGGCAAATGCCAGTGTGATTCTCTACCCTTCTTTAGATGATTGGAATAATGAAACCAATATGATTGCAGAGGGCTTTACTGATGAGTTCGGGCAGGTTGTTTTTGTTGGATTAGGTAATCAAAGATATTACCTGGATATATTGCATAATGAACACCATAATTACTTTCTTGCCGAAGAAGATGTTGGGTTCATTGAAACGCCCGTGCTGCAAACCGGCGCCATGAATTACTATACAGGCTGGGTAGACTATGTTGAGCCTACACAGCTGAAAAATGCTAAAAGCCGGAAAGCCCTAAAGGAAATGAAAGTGAAAAAATATAACCGTAAATTTGAGGATAAAGCGACAAAGTAATAAACTTCTATCCACTAAAAAAGAAAAGGCTGTCTTAATGACGGCTTTTTTTATTAAGCGACAATTCAATAAGTAAATGCAACATTGTTTAGTTTTTCCATTGAATTATCTTGTTTGTCACCATTTTTTTATATTTTTGCAAGCCCAATTTATGCCCGGATGGCGGAATTGGTAGACGCGCTGGTTTCAGGGACCAGTGGCCGTTAGGCTGTGCAGGTTCGATCCCTGTTCCGGGTACAAGAACTAACTGGAGCAAGAGTCTCGGTATAGAGACTCGCTCCCAAATGCTTTTCAAGAGCCAACTTAACTCACACCACAAAAAATTGCTGCTAACTATTAACTCATTATCTAAGTAATGCAGTTTAATAATTGCTTTTTCCTTCTCAGCTTTTAGATATCATTGTGCTTCTTCTCAACTTGCATACTATCCCGACATAACACGATGCATGTAATACAGTTTACATTCTCATTTCATAATGATATTGTATTATTAGATCCATTTTTCCTGCCATTTCATCCATATTTCATTCAAATCATTTTTCAGAACGTGCTTTTGCCATATATTTGTAACTGAAAACATTCAATTTACAACTAATTAGAAGTTTTCGTAAGGGAAAGCTTTAATAAGGGAAAAGAACAAATTAAACAATTATAGTTAATCCAATAATTATTGGTAATGCAATAGATGTATGTGTGGCATATATCTAATTAATGAGGCATGGATATTTTTTTAAAATTTAAAAATTGGAAGGGATGGTACTGAAATTTTTTAATCCGGCATACCAAAGGTCACTTAATCAGTATTTTAGATTAAAAAGGTTTAACCTTTTTATTGATCTGCTAAAACAATCTAATGTAAATAAAAAGGTTGAAATTCTGGATATCGGTGGCACTGAATCATACTGGGAGAATATGAAATTCTCTGAAGTTAAAAATGTTCATATCACATTATTAAACCTTAAAACGTTTTCGGTACGAAACAAGAATTTTACTAGCATAAAGGGCGATGCCTGTAATCTTTCCATATTTAAAGATAAGCAATTTGATGTAGTGTTTTCAAATTCCGTTATTGAGCATTTATTTACATTTAAAAATCAGAAAAAAATGGCTGATGAAGTGCGCAGGGTGGGGAAAGCATATTACATTCAAACTCCTAACTACTTTTTTCCTCTGGAACCACACTGGCTATTTCCATTTTTTCATTTTCTTCCTTTCGAAATAAGGGTGTTTCTAACCCAAAACTTTAATCTTGGACACCATAAAAAAATTAGAGAAAAAGAGTCCGCGGCTGACCAGGTAAAAGAAGTAAGGCTTTTGACAAAAAAAGAAATGAGTTATCTCTTTCCGGAGGGAAACATATTTTTTGAAAGAGCTATGGGTATGGTAAAATCATTTACATTTTATTATTTTCCTTTAGCTCATAATTCGATACACCAGCAAGAAAAAGAAAAAACTTTGGTTTCTGATCACGTCTAAATCTTTTTCGAATTTAAAAAAACGCGAAAAAGAATAAAAATTTGCCGGATTTATTTACCTTTGCAGGAAATATAAAACCCGAATTGATTATAATTTGTGTACTGTATTTTTGCGGTATGTAATATTTTTGGATAAATATTTAAATGCCCAGGTGGTGGAATAGGTAGACACACCAGCTTGAGGGGCTGGCGCCGTCAAAAGCGTGCAAGTTCGAGTCTTGTCCTGGGCACTATGCTTTTAACGTTATTCATTTATACATTGCACTTAACAAAGCTTCATCTTTATCATTCCCCTTCTGATCTGAAGCTGATAGAAAATTATACTTATGGCCTACACAATATCATGGCAGGATAAAGGAGTCATAATTCATATGACTGGTGAAATATTCTATAATGATATTCAGGATGCAAATTCACTGCTTTTTGGTGATGGCAGGTTTGACTATGTTACTTTTCAACTTTGGGATTTCAGTGAAATTATATCATTTGATTTGCAGGGAAAGCCGCCCATCATCTTATCTACACTTGATAAACAAGCCATGCAATGGAATCCAAAAATGAAAGTAGCCATAGTATCTAATAATGACACCCTCACCCGATTTGCAGATGAGTACGGAGAACAGATAAATGCTACCTCATGGCATTATAAACATTTTAACGCCCTGGAAGATGCTTTAAGTTGGGTGAACCCGACCGATTTATAGAATCTCCTTACTGTTGATGCGTAAAGATCGTTAACCCCGAATGCATGAATGAAGTTGATTCTTTGAATAATTTATTAGTGATGATACATATTTCATTCTTATTTTGATGGATAGAAATGAACATCTTGCACTTCAACTATAATATCAACTAAATGCTCACAAATTCGACTAACTAAGTTCGTGAACTCGTTGTTTAAATCAAAAAAAAGATGTATCTGATGTAAGTGTCATATTATAAAAGTTTTACATATGTTTGTTTAGGGATTAATGCATAACCAATAAAATCAATTCATATTT
>JBEPYD010000200.1:0-7329 GCA_041641575.1 Bacteroidales bacterium | reverse complement strand
TTTCGTCCCAAAGTGTTTTGGTATAAGGCGAAAAGAGGGTTTCTGTAGCTTTATCTGAGCTATCCGGCAGTAAAGCAGCAACAGACGGATCAAGATAAAAATGGTTATTTGAAATTTGAACAAACAAAGGATCCTGGACCGCAGTCTGCGTGGTATCTGTATAATTTTTATCTAGAGAAAAGTAGTAGTATGGCTCCCCTGCGTTATTTCTTTCTCCTGAAAATCCTTCGCCCAAAATTCCGATATTTACAAATAAATTATTTTTTATAATAAGTGTATCCGGCTGGCCCAACTTCATACCGCCTGTTCCGGTATTCAATACCGTATTGTTTTCAAAAATCATTTTATTGTACTTGACTGGCCACCAGTTTTGAATTATAGAATTATGGTGATTGTAAAAGGTGTTGTTTCGCATATGTAAGAGAACAGTTCCGTTTTTATTAAGATTGACTGCAAAACCCTGGTGAAGGCGTGATGCTACACCCTGATTGCCAAAAATACAATCCTCTACATACACTTTGCAACCTTCGCTATTAATTCTTATTGCACTTCGTCGGTTAAAGTCAAAATTTACATTTTTTATTATTAGCTCGACATTATCAGCCATCAACCGAACTGTAGCATTATCTGTGTAATTTCCTCCATTGTCAAATCCGTAGATTGTCAGGTCTTTAATATAAAGGTTGCCCATTACCTGGAATGGGCGCTCAGCCTCCGCTTCTCCTTGAAAGGGGCCAAGGGCTTTTATAATAGGTAATTCACCGACACCTTCTTCAGAAGTAATCATTAACGAATAGCCGTTGTTTTCAATTCTCCTGGTATAATAATAGGTCTGCCCGCGCCGTAAAATGTAATGGTTATGAATTCTCTCACCTGTGGCAGTGGTATCTTCACTAATGGTTTCATTAATTACCCCGGGAGGTCCTGGTTCAATGATTTTAGGTTCGCCCATGGATGTTGGCCAGGGAAATTCCTGGGCTTTTACTGAGCAGAAGATTATCAATAACATTAAAATGCCTGTGGAAGCGATAAGATTTTTCATTTTTATAAAGTAAGGACAAAAAATTTTGTTGATCGTTTAAAGAATGATTTGTTTCCGAGTGAGTATAACTATGAATGCATGGTGCAAAACCATGCATTCATAAAAATTTATATTTGTCTTTTTTTAATTAAGTAGCTATAGGTTTATTCCAACATTATCTTCCGCTGTGCAATACGCACCCCCTTATCATCCCACAGCTCTACAAGGTAAATACCCCTGGAACCGAAATCAGTAAGGTTTAATTGCGCGTTTCCGCTGGAAAGGTTGCCATTATGTACTACCTTACCTGATAAGCTGATTATTTTCAGGGTGTAATTTTCCGGATTCCGGAGTTCCTTGGTTTCAATGCTGATAAAATCTTTTGTTGGATTGGGGTAAATTTTAACTTTTCCTTCGCTCAGGGCGTTATTGGTATCTGTAAACTTCACTTTAATCATTAAAGTATCGGTTACCGTTATGTAAATGGTGTCATATACATAAATGGTATCCGGTGCTGGCATATCCGAAGGATCTGCTAAAATTATATTTGAATAGGCTTCATTTTGAGAATCTTCGGGAAATTTATTCTGAAATACAGCCTTTACCCTGTAATATGCTGTGTCTTCGAGTGAAGAAATGTCAAAGAAATTATTGTTGGTTGCAGTGGTATAAATAGGTACCATATTTTCAGGTGAGTTGCCTCTGTATAAGCTGAATTGTTGAACGGTTCTTCCTTTATAGTTGCCCCACTGCAGCATCCAGTTTCGTGCATCCGGCGTAGAGGCATTTAATTGTAATGCCCTGTGTTCTCCCGGAGATATTTCCATAGTTGTAATTAGCCCGCATACATCTTTGCTTACGAGGGTATATAAAGTCTGGCCAAGCACTTCCGGATCGCGGTTATCCATGTAGTAATTTTCCACCTCTGATTTTTTCAGTCTTGCCAGGGTATCATAATCAATGAGCGAGTTATCGGGTTTGCCCAATACAAGTACTGAATCAATTACATCCGGATGATGATATACCCAGCTTATTTTATTGCTGTTATTAAGTTCTGCTGATACTTTGGTAATTTCAGCAGATGCCACAGATGGCAGAATAGAAACAGAAACCGTAGCGGTAGATGTACAACCGGTATTTGTTCCGGCTTCTACAGTTAATACACCTGGCTGCTTTGGCGAAAGGGTAAATGTTTTACCACTATGCTCGCCAAAAGTACCAAACCATACAATATCTTCAGTGCCGTTTCCCCGATAATTGGTTTGGGCTTCAAAACTTACGGTATTTCCGCAGGTAACCACTGAATCGCTTATGGTTACAGCATGTTCCTGCACATTTACATGTATGGGTATTTTTATGGATTCTTCCCCATCAATGGTTTGTGATACATAATACGTGAATTGCCCGGCAACATCGGTAGAAGGCGTAAAAGGGGTGCTTTGACCAGTGCCGTCTTTTGAAGCATACCAGGTTAAATCTGTGCCTTCAGCTTCTAAGGGCACAGCAGTTTCTCCCACGCAATAATATACGGGTGATGTTACGGTTGGCCATATGACGTTTAGTTCGGTAAAGACAAGCCTGCCACTATAGTAATTCATGGCGTATCCATTATTGGCATTTGCAGACCATCCGTATGTAACCCTGTTTTCATTATCTGTGCCACCAACACGGGCATTTGATCTGACATCAAATACAATGGTGTCTGGTAAAGGAGTGCTGAATGGATTAAATGGTGTTACCTCAGTTAAGTCTCCATAAGGGTCGGTGGGGAAGGCAAGGGTGTTTTCAAAAGGCATTACCACTAAAGCCCGAACAAGTCCATTGCCATCGTTGTTCCAGAAATGGGTTTCTGTTACAAGGCCTTGTATTCCTGGTCCATAGGTCCTCCACGAGCCATTTTCTAATCCTGCACTTGCATTATATTCCGATATGCCAAATTCGTTTAAGACGGTTTTACCACCACCCAATTCAATAAATCGTCCATAAGATTCCTTTTGTAGGGTTACGTCATCACCGGCAGCGATAAAGTCGGGCTCATACCGGCCGGTTTCCATATCTGTATCAGGATGGGTTTGTGCCATGATTTCTAAGGAGCGAGCAACTCCAGTTGCAGCTTCCTCATTTATATCCCAGTATTTAAAAAGTACATACAGATTATTATCATCATATAATGCTTTCCAGGCAGCTCCAAATGAATAGTTATCCTGGTCAAGATCAAAAATGTCGCCACCACCAACATCAAGAGGGTTTGCAACAGCAGCAGAATCGCCCAACATGCTCCAGGTTTCATCAAATGAAGCCACATCAGAAACCGGAGACCATTCTGCTGGCGCATATACGGCGATATAATCTTTTTTATCATATGGGTTTGCAGCATAATCCGGTTCATTCGTAAGATTTACCCAGTTAATAACTTCGAAGGGTTGCGCTATGGACAATGCGCTAATCATTGTCAGAACAGCTAATAAATTAATTTTTTTCATTTTTTGTTTTTTAAATTTAGTTCTTTCTTGAAATTCTACTTATCTGGATTTATAAACATTCAAATTAGATACACCAACAAAGACATTCAGTTATAATGAGAGTTAATGTATCAGAAAGAAATCTGCGCTATTTGGTATTATAGTAGTATTTCGGTTGTGCTTACAACATCTTTACTTTCAAAAATAGTAATATTCTTAACCCGCATCTATTAATCTTAACGTAATTAGTCCAAATAATTTTAGTTTAGAAATGATCTAATTAAAATTTATTCATAAACTCAATTGTTTTTGTTCTATAATGTTCAAGTTCAAAAGCTGTTTGGCAAATAATGCAGGATATGTGAGAAATATTACGGAAGTATTTTGCAATTTAGATTTCAAGGAATAATGCAGAAGTTGGAGTTTATCGACAAACACTAATGAACACATTGATTTAATAAAGCTACGGGTGAGGTAATGGGAAGAAGAAGCGGTTTTAAAGGCTAATGCGTAAAGGACTTAAAGGTTCCTTAGCTTTTTAAAGAAAAAGTATTATTATCAAATGACAGATGAATTTCACTGAATTAGGAGCGCTCATTTGTCAATCAGCAATCTCAGAAATATTAGAAATTAGAATTACACGAGGTGCGCTAAATCAACTCATTACATCTTCGAGCAGACATACAACATAATCAATAATTGAAAAGAAAAATAAAGGAACCAACAACATCAGGTAAAGTATAAAAAAGCCTTTTTTCATAACAGGTTTTTATTTTAGGTGAAATATCAGTTTAGTTAGTAGATGATGAAAACAGAATAATGGTTGCTTCTGAATGTGATTTTTTTTGCGCAGCTGCATATTTAGTGCAAATCAAATCATGAGTTGCAGAAATCAGTATTCAGAATTTAGAATTCGCAATCGGTTTATAATAGTTTCAGTTGCGGATTCGTAGGTAATATAATCACTACCTTAACAGGGGGGGTGTAGCCGACTACTTATCCCCTTCGTTTATTTCCTTATAAAAAACAGATAATACCTATTTTCTTCAAGGGAACAGTATTTGATGTACAAGAATTCATGTTCTCTGCTCTCTCTCTTTAATTCTACAGCAACTTGGGCTGGTATTGCTACTAAATACTACCTTCAGAATACTGAATTCTAAAATAAAACACCTTTTTCATAAAAAATACAGCAGAAATTCTTTTTCCCACGCAACCTTTTTAAAAAGAAGCACATCTTAGAATAAATGCCAGCATAGATATCTGGTATCTTTTGATTAGCTTTGTTAACTAAGTAGTTGTTGCAAGAAAAACCCAACTTCTTCGTTACGCATGCCATAAAAATGTTGATTTACACAAGTAAAATGCGCTTTTTATGCCATCGCAAGCCTTGGATTTTGGTTTTCTTATCAACCTCTTGAGTTAGTTTGCAGACACTAAGTATGAAAGAATTACGTTTTTGACTACGTGGAGAACCTGGAAAAAATAATCAAAGGATGCCTGGCGGGTAAACGCACATCGCAGGAAGCTTTATACAATACATTTGCTTCTAAAATGTATGCTGTTTGTTTACGATATTCGGTTTCTGACGATGAAGCTGCCGATAATTTACACGATGGTTTCATTAAAGTTTTTCAGAACATCAGGCAATATAAATTTAAAGGTTCTTTTGAAGGTTGGGTGCGAAGGTTAATGGTAAATGTTTGCCTTGAAAAATTCCGGAAACCGGAAAATAAACTTACGGTAAGCAGTAGTGAGTGGTCTGAAACCGATGCTGTATTCAATAATGTGGCAGATTATATCTCGGCGAATGAACTGATGGACATGATACAGGAGTTGCCACCACGCTATAAACTGGTTTTTAACCTTTATGCCATTGAGGGATATTCACACCAGGAAATTGCAGTGCAGCTCGATATAACCGAAGGCACATCAAAATCCAATCTTTCAAGGGCACGAACAATTTTACAGGAGAAATTAAACGAAAAATATTTTTCAGATAAAGAAGGGCATTTGCCTGTATGGAAAAAGAAAAAAAGCATATAGACTCAATTTTTGCCGACAAACTCGGAGAACACCAGGTTAATCCGCCTCCCGGAAGCTGGAATCGGCTGGAGAATACCCTTTGGGAGCAGCGTTACCATGCTTTTCGCAGGAAAGTAATGCGGATAGCGGCAGCGGCCATCTTGTTTTTAGGATTGGCGGGCGGGTATCTTTATTATTCGTTTACAGAAACAAAATCCAATACTGGAAAAGCAATTGCTGAACAGACAACTGGAGCAGAACAAGCAACAGAACCTACAGCTTCCGTTGAAAATGAAATAAATGCCTCCAAAAATATTTCTTCGCCATCAGAAACAACAACAACCAGCAGACCTCCGGTTGAAAACGCTTTGATAGGCAGGGAAAGCACTACTAAAAGTAATGCTGAAATTGCTTCTGCTGATGTGCATTCACCGCAAAAATCTTCCGTCGGCTTTGGTGCTTCTAATTCTGAAGCCCGTGCTATGCAACCGGTTAATGCTAATGCGGAAATTGAAAATGCTGACTATGAGCAAGCTATTATCCCTGTACAAACTGCTGCCGGACCAGGTCTTTTGCCAGTTCAGAAAATAAATCATACATTAATTGTTTCGGACTTAGGGCAGGATGTAAATGCAAGCCGCTCAGGTTTAAATAATCTGAATGTATTTGCAATGCAAAACGGAACAGCATCCCAACTTAATAATTCTAAAGCAGAGCCGGAGGCAGAATGGCGTTTGGGTGGTCAAATAGCTCCTTTATTGGCATACCGGAGTATTTCAAAAGAAGGTGCCATGCCTGCCAATACTTCATGGTATAATGAAATAGAAACCCCTATTTATACCTATTCCGGGGGGGTAAATGTAAATTATTCTTCGGGAAATCGATTTAGTGTACGCACGGGTATATATTATCTGAGACTGGGGCAAGGTATTGATAATGTAAGGGCGTACAGTGCCATGGCTGATTTGAGCAGTGATTATAAAAACAGCAATACAGAAATATTAGTTTCAAATTCTGTGGGAAAGATAGAAGGAAAAAGCAGCAGCTCCGGAGCCTTGAGGCAAATAGAAAATCCCCCGGGAACCACTTTAACCGTAACAAATGAAGTTACCTCCTCCATGGATTTTTCAAGTGAGTTAACCAACCTTAAAGTAGAACAAACCTGGGAATACCTTGAAGTGCCCTTGCTGGTGGAATATAAGCTCATTGATAAAACCATTGACATGCTTTTTGTTACCGGTGTAAGTGCAAATTTCCTGGTGGGGAACCAGGTAGATGCCATTGACGGAAGTGAACGTTTTGATATAGGAAAAACAGAAAATTTAAATCCTGTAAATTACAGCGGCACCCTTGGTCTTGGGTTTGCTTATGATTTTGCAAGCCGGCTTTCAGTAAGCCTTGAGCCCAACTTCAGGTATTATTTTAATCCCATTAATAACAGCGGTATTTTTGATCACCATCCCTATGCATTTGGTTTTTCTACCGGAATAAATTATACATTTTAGCTCCGCGGCAGTTATTGTGAAAAAAGTTTTTTTTAGAAATCTGAATACTCAGGACTTAGCTTTCGTTAAAATGCAGTAGCACCAAATTTTAGTCGTTATATCCGCAAGAGTCTGCAGACGTTAAGTTATAATTGCCCGCTTTCTATACGCAAAACAATTTCATTTAAGAGTTTATCATCCCCATCTGCGTCAAATTCGCTTTTCAAATCGGACCCGAAGAGTTTGGCTACCGTTTGCCACAGGAAAGCTGAAAAGGAGCCGCGTAATTCTCTTACAAGCTCGTAGGATGTATTTCCTGTTTCACGGTCAATAAGCT
>JBEPYD010000199.1:0-7385 GCA_041641575.1 Bacteroidales bacterium | reverse complement strand
CTTTTTACAAATTAAAATTCTTACCTTCATTCGATGATGTGTTTGCATTATTGGTAGAAATGCCATTTGTGGTTAAGTTCTCCCTCTTAAGGGGACCATAGGATTAAATATTGATGAACTGATTTGTACTATGGCATGATATTTATTATTGGTACTACCCTTATTTTAGTGGTTAAATATTTTTACAGGACCTAAAATACTGTTTAAATATAGTTTTAAATGTGGTTGAAATATGGTTTAAATGTTGCTTTTTTTGATTGACGCAATATAGTTGCTCATTTTTACCGATAGTTTATTTGCCTTTTTCGAAATATTTTTAATTGCATCCTTCTTGAGGTATCCTATTAGAGGCAACTGAAACTGCTGCTTTTATTTATTTGCTGTACAAGCGCATACTTTTCATCTGGGGAAAAGAACTGCTTAACTTATAAATATCTTTTACCAACTCTTTTGAAAGCTGATAAATTTCCAGCTTCTGAAATCCAAAATACAGCATATAAACTACTATATTTCAACTATATATAAACAAATTGCAAGATACCATTAAATTCGTGGTAGAATCTTATTTTTCATACATTTATAATAAGATAAAATTTTACCATAATTTTGAACGTCTTAATTATATGATGAAGACGATTTTAAAATGATTTTATATATGCCTTTAAGACAGGATTAATCAAAAAACAATTGTTATGAACAGAAGAGAATTTAACCGGAACCTGGGCCTGATTTCAATCGGAACCCTCTCAGGTTTACATTCTTGTGTGCTAAAATCAAAAAATAATGATCCAACATTTCTTATTGTAAGTGGCTGGCAAACAGTAAATATTGGAGATATTGCACATACCCCAGGGTTGTTATCCTTAATCGATCAGTATTTTCCAAATGCCCATTACTACTTATGGCCCAGAGATATAAGAGATTATGGTGTTGAAGAAATGCTAAAAAAACATTTTCCAAAACTACAGGTTTTGAAAACTAATGATCCTGGTGAAACTGATATTTCTATGTCGGAGGAAATCAGAACTGTTTTTGAAAAATGTAATATTTTGCTTCACGGTTCGGGACCTCATGTTTTGGAAGAATATAAATTAAACCTCTGGATAAATCATACTGATAAACCTTTTGGGGTATGTGGTGTAACGGAGCAAAATATTGATCCGGAATTAGGAGAAATAATTAAAAAATCGAGTTTCTTTTTTACCAGGGAAACAGCCTCTTTAAATGTGGTCAGAGATTACCTGGAGCAGCCAAAACCAACCAAGTTTTTCCCCGATGCAACATTTAACTTAAATATACATGATGAGGAAAAAGCCTTGCAAATCATTAATGGAAATGATTTAGTTGATAAGGAGTTTATCTGTATTGTCCCCAGGTTAAGATATACACCTTACTATAAGATACACGATTATATTACATGGGACCAGGAGCATATTGACAGGGTGAATGCCATTAACGACCAGTACAAAGAGATTGATCATGAAAAGCTCAGGACAGTAATTGTTAATTGGGTTCAGGAAACGGGTAAAAAAGTGCTTATTTGTCCTGAAATGTCTTATCAAATTGAAATAATGGATGAATTGCTGATTGACCCACTTCCGGGGGATATAAAGAAGCATGTTTCAAAAGTTTCGGATTATTGGATTACTGATGTGGCGGCTTCTGTTTATAAGCGGGCTTTTGCAGTTATCAGTATGGAGTGCCATTCGCCCATTATTTCTTATGCTAATAATACTCCCGCCTTTTATATCAGACAAAAAGAAGATACAATTAAGGGGCAGATGTATTACGATATTGAATTAACCGACTGGGTTTTTGAAATTGATGAAGTGGATGGAGATATTATTTACAGTGAATTGAAAAAGCTTATCGATAATTATAAGAGAGGTGATGAAATGATTGCAAATGCATATAAAATTATTAATGAACAGTATCAAAAATCTTTTGAAGTAATTCAGGATAAAATTTAATCTGTACATGTTGTTGTAAGGATTGCTTGTCAAGCTTTTGAAGGATACCTAATAATGAAAAACAAATTGAAGGGTTATACCTGTCTGATTTGAAGTTTAACAAGTTCGATTATCTCAAGGTTTAAAAAATGTAGAAAATTAATCAAGCAAGCCGGGAAAAATAACCACAACCAATTGATGCAGGTATTTATTCATTACTTTTTACATTTTGCATTTCCCTTTTTTATTGCATTCGGATTTTATCGAAAAGAATGGAAGAGTGTTTATCTCATTCTTGTCGCAACCATGTTGGTTGATTTAGATCATCTATTTGCTAACCCTGTGTTTCAGGAAAACAGGTGTAGCATAAATTTTCATCCTTTCCATACATATTATGCTATGGTAGGATATATGGTTATGGTTTTTTTTCGGAAGCCTTTCAATATTATCGGGATAGGCCTTTTATTGCATATGTTTACGGATTTAACAGATTGCCTGATGATGTATTCCAATTGTAAAGAGTGTTTTTCTGATTCACCAGCCATAGAACTTCTACAAATGATTTCGAATACAATAGGGGTATAATAATTTTTAGTCATAGATAAATGCATGTTTCAAAAAACCTCCGGTGCCAGATTCTAAGCTGATGTCCCCCTAAGCAAAATAAATACTGCAGATTAAAGAAAAAGAGGTGCCATATATTTCATAGCACCTCCTAAACTGATTCATCATTGCCACCTCATTAGCGCCTGTCCTTAAACTCAGGTGTTTGCTCTACAAGTTTCAAATTCAGGGCGTATGAGGAAGGTTTAGATTTCGAACAACAACGCAGAATGCGTACTTTATAGACGGACACTAATTAGATCTTTTTACCAATATAAAAAGCATAGCCAAAATATTGATTGTATTTTCGATACAGCATCTCCTCATGTCTCTGATTTTCAATAAAACTCTCGGCAAATTTATTGCCTGCATGTTTATTCAGAAAATCCTCTTGCACCTTGATCTGTGGTTGGTAAAAATTTTCTGTCCAACAGTTTACAGGTAGAACAAACGAAGCAACAGGAACATATCCGGCATTTTCCATTTGATGAACCTTCGCAGACATTGTGTCAATACCGGGATATGCATCCATCCAGAATGCTTCAATTTCAACTGGCCGCTCATTTGTGAACCATGTAGCTTCAGAGACTACGATAAATCCATTTTTCTTAAGAAATTTGCGCCACTCAGCAAGTCCTTTTTCAAATCCAATGTTATAAATGGCACCTTCTGACCAAATAACGTCTAATTCTTCATCTCTAAATGGGAGGTTATCCATTGAACCTGTAATACAATGAACGCGATCCTGAAAGTTTAACTTTTTGGCATTGCTGTTAAATTTTTCTACAAATAATGGAAATAAATCTACCCCTGTAATTCTACCTTCAAAATGACTGGCCAGCACCATGGTTTGTCCACCTGTTCCGCAACCAATGTCGGCGATGTGTGATGCAGATGAAAGATTCTCCACAAAACTTAATGCTTTGCTTGTAACTTCGGGGCTGCCACATCCCTGACGATCTGTGGATGAGTAGTATTCTATGATAAGGTTCACGTCAAAATCGTGAATTGAACTTTTATTGCTCATGATATTTAAAATTTATTTTGGCTGTCGTCAGATAATTTCTGAATTTACAGCCTTTATTATAATTAGGATATAGGAATACAAATAACTCCGGCAAGAATTTGCCTGTGAGTTGCGAAGGGATAATCAAAGTATTAAATGACTTTGATTATTTACTTTACCAGTTCCGGATAAATTTTAAACATCAAAAAATTTTAGAAGTACAAAAATACTATTATTTCTCTTTTTCAAAACTAAATATCCTGTAAATAATAAACATTACACTCATTTATTGATTTTTACCAGCAACTCCGTCGAGTCATGCCATATTCATATGTCTGGAGGAACTGCTTATATCTTTGCCGTCCGGCGCAATATAGTCAGAAGCAACCATATGCCTGTTAGTTTGTTAAGTTATAATCAAAAAAACATTAGAATCTTGTCCTGTTTTTAATTTCTCATCCATTATGCATATGAAAGATTAATTATTTATTCATTAAAAACAAAGAACATGAAAAATTTTATGATGCTTTTCCACAGTGAATCGAATCCTGATTTGAATCCTACTCCTGAACAAATTCAGCAAGAGATTAAGGCCTGGCAAGATTGGATAGGAGGAATTGGAGCGCAGGGTAAACTTGTAAATCCGGGAGAGGCGCTCGGATTTGAAGGAAAAACCATGCATTCCGATGGAACCATCACAGATGGACCCTACGCTGAAATGAAAGAAATTGTTGGAGGCTTTATCATCGTTTCGGCAAATTCTGCTGAAGAAGCCATTCAGCTGGCTAATGGGTGTCCGGGTTTAAGCAATGGCGGTAAAGTAGAAGTGCGCGACATTATGGTTTTTGAGGGAATGTAAAAATCACTGTAAATGTGAACTACAGCCTTATGGACAATAATCAACTGTCCCAAATTTTTAAATCTGAGTACAGCAATCTGATTGCTGTACTCAGTAATTATTATGGTTTGAAAGATCTGCAATTAGCAGAAGACATTGTGTCTGAAACTTTTCTAAGAGCCATGAAAGTATGGGCTCATAAAGGTGTTCCGGAATTTCCAAAAGCCTGGTTACGAAAAGTAGCCCAAAATTTATTGAATGAATATTACCGTAGGGAGAAAATTTATAAGGATAAAATCACTCACGAATTAGGAACCAGAAATCAAGAATTTGAGTACGTTGAAATTACTGATAAATTAATTAAGGATAGTCAGCTTCACATGATATTTGTGGTGTGCAATCCGGAAATCAGCAGGGAATCTCAATTGTGTATTGCGCTGAGGATACTTTGTGGTTTTAGTATTGAAGAGATTGCAAAAGCGCTTTTATCAAATAAAGAAACTATAAATAAAAAATTATACAGGGCTAAGAAAGCAATAAAAGAACGTAATCAGGTTGAATCAAATCTAACACCTGAGCAATATATTTCAAGACTCGGAAATGTACTGAGGATTGTTTATCTAATTTTCAATGAGGGCTATTACAGCAGTGTCAGTGAGCAGAATATCAGATATGACATGTGCTGGGAAGCCATGCGCCTGTGTTTATTCTTATCTGAGCAGGAAGTCTTTCCTAAACCCACAATTTACGCCCTGTTGGCTTTAATGTGTTTTCATGCCTCCAGGATAGATGCAAGAACCGCAGGTGAAAACGGTGATCTTTTATATCATCAACAGGATAAAACAAAATGGAACAAAGAGCTGATTCTAAAAGGCAGGAAATACCTGCATCTTTCTGCTTCAGGAAATGAAATCACAAAATATCAGCTGGAGGCTGCTATTGCTTATTGGCATACCGTGGAAACAAACGAAAAATGGAACAATATACTACAGTTGTATAATAAACTTCTTACCCTCGATTATTCTCCAATTATAGCAATGAATCGTACATATGCCCTTGCACGGGCCAATTCAATTGATGAAGCTATTCCGGAGGCACATAAACTGGCGCTAAATAATAACCATCATTATTTCTGTTTATTAGCTGAACTTTACCGTATGAATATGAATACGGAAAAAGAAATAGAATATTTGCAAAAAGCAAGCGCACTGGCAAATAAGGAATATGAGAAGAAACTCATCAATGAGAAGTTGGAGATGGCCAGGCAACAACACAATCAGGACTCCTGGTAAAATTGAAATTTAATCATGAGTATACAGAATGCATTTTATTATTATTCATTTTTGTATCTCTGGATCCTGTTTTCTGATTATTAAATTCTTAAAAAACATTTTTCCACAAAAACTAAACAAGAACCAGGATTTTAAAAGTGCTGATTGCCTTTGAACGCTTGTTTAAAGTTGAGAAAAATAGTACTTTTACCTGAAATCTATAATTTTTAACCACTTATCCCTCATGGCATATGAAAATTTTGATAACTTCCACATTTTTGCTGCTATTGCTCACTGGTTTTAAACAAGACGGGGAAAACAAATCTACAAATAAGAATAAAGATAACCATTATCATGGCCCGGTTATCGACATGCATATCCACGCCTATGATAGTATTCATGGCGCAACCATGTTTGGTATGGATTATACCAATCCATTGACAGGTGAATCCTTTAAAGCTGTAAAAAATGCTGAGCAACAAAGGACGCAAACATTTGAGATGTTCAGCAAACTGAATATTGTAAAAGCATTGGTTTCAGATGGAGAGCTCTGGTATGCAGATGATGCGGACAGGATAATGATAAGCGGAAGAAATGCATCCACTGATGAGCTAAGATTACGCCACCAGAATGGAATGCTTCATGCCATAGGAGAAATGGTGCATTTCTACGGGGGATTGACCGCTGCTGATCCCTCATTGCAAGAATATTTTCATTTGGCCGAGGAACTGGATATCCCTGTAAGCTACCATGTATTCCCAGGTGGTCCTCCGGGAGGCATTTATTATATGGGTATGAAGGACGTTCGGGTTGCAAATGCCAATCCTTTACAAGTAGAAGAAGTATTGGTTCAGCATCCAAATATAAAATTCATTCTGGCTCATGCAGGATGGCCTTACCTGGAAGATTTAAAAGCCTTGATGTATGCACATCCTCAGCTATATGTAGAACTCGGTGTAATCAGCTGGATTATACCCAGGGCTGAATTTCATCATTATCTTGAAAGCCTTGTTCGTGCCGGTTTTGGAAAGAGAATTATGTTTGGCACTGATCAAATGGTATGGCCTGAAACAATAGAGACAGCCTATAACAACCTTCAAAGTGCTGATTTTTTATCACTTGAACAAAAGGCGGACATTTTTTATAACAATGCTGCCAAAATATTATCCCTGAGCAAAGAAACAATAGAGCGCCATAAAAAGCCATAAATGTAATTGCCTATATTTGCGTTTGAATGAAAATGCATCATGAAGCAATTGCAACGGCTGACCTTTGCCTTAAAATACCTTAAATATATTCTGTTGGCTTCCCATCGGAGGGGGCATGGCATTCACTCACCGTTTGCTTTTAATCTGATACATCATGTGTGGCAGCAGCACCCAAAGACTGATGTTTTGGAGAAGATAAGGCACCTGCATGTGAAAAATAGGAAAGATACTACACTTATAAATGTGAGGAGGGTAGGGGCGGGTAGCCTGGTTACAAAAAAACAATTGCGCAGCATTTCTTCTATTTTTCGCAGTGCTGCTATTCCCAACCGGTATGGCAGATTATTATATGCTACAACAGCGTATTTTAAACCTGACCAGGTACTGGAATTTGGCACTTCTCTTGGCATAAGCAGCGCCTGGTTAGCATTGGGAAATCCACAGTGCAATTTGTACACGGTTGAAGCCATTAGCGCTCTGGCTGATAAAGCAAAAAATAATCATCAATCC
>JBEPYD010000198.1:0-7456 GCA_041641575.1 Bacteroidales bacterium | reverse complement strand
ACCGGCAATAACGCAATAATCATTTAGCGGTGCATTCACCGGAGGCCTGTTATTTACATTATAAACCTCAATCTGCATATCCCGGGTAATATTGCCAATTCTTATACCCTTTCGCCATTCTGTTACATTCATGGCGATATTAAATATACCGCTATCCACGGGGCTGTCCCACACCAGGTCACCGGTTATAGGGTCAACATACAATGTATCGCTGGCTTCGGGGAATTCATAATCTTCAATAGGTTCGCCATCTTCGGCTGTACATACGGTAAGGCTATAAGAAAGGCTGTCGCCATCATAATCAAAGGCACCGGGGTTGTGGATAAAGGGATAGCCCCGAACGGCCCTGTCAATGGGTGCATTAAGCAATACAGGTGTGCTGTTACTTCCTATTAATGGATTGATGATGAGCGTGGTTTTTATTGAAAATATTACATTCACCGAATTGGGTATGTTTTCAACACCAAAGTTTCGGTTCGGATCCTGCACTACAATTTCATATTCTCCCGGGCCGGGATAAGTATGCCGGGCAGTATAAACATTTTTATAGTAAAAGTTTGGGAGTGACAGTTTTTGTATCCTTTGGGCTTCGCTTTCCTGACTTCCGTCGCCCCATATTACAGGCAAAACATTTCTGTCAGCATTACTTAACTGGTAGGTAAAAGTAGTGATTGTAATTTCGTAGGTTAATCCTGATATTTGCCGGTAAGTAATTTCTCCAGCGCGGTTATGTGTTGCATTCAAATTAAGAGGCAACAGATAAATAATCAATAAAAGGGGGTATATTTTTTTCACTAAGTGCATCAAATTAAAATTTTACAGTCGTGGATTTATTTTTGGTGTTGAAACGAAATCCCCGCTCACCTTCTGGTGTGGCGAGAATTAAAAGATTAGTTTGATCATCAAATAAATCCATCATAAGGCTGTTCTTTATAATTGCATTTTCCGGAATATTTTTTCCCGGGTATGACAGGCTAAAATACAACCAGATAGAATCATCGTTTATTTTTATTTTCTCTGGTTTATGAACCACAAGTGGTTTATCTTTAATATCAAGTATGAAATGTTTGTTAACATATGCTGCTATATGTGCTGATACTTCCATGGCTTGCTTTTCAGCGTCGGTGGCAAAAAGATCTATGTTTGTGTTATAGGTGCTGTTTATAATGTGCTGAAAATCATCCTTAAATAGTTTAAAAGAAACAGTGAATTTGCTTTCATCCTGAACCCATTCCAGGTTGGCAACAGAAACATGAACGGGATGAAGGTTGAGACCAGCAAAAATCGTACTAAATAAAATAATTTGTAAAAAATTCATTCAGATTTGATTAAGTAACAAATTTACAACAATAAAATTTTCCGGATACACTAAAAAAAGGTTTAATTCCTCCGGATTCATACTTTTTTATAAGTGAATCCTGCGTGCGATTATATGTAATCCTGATTATATTTACAACGATTTTTTTTCATGATAAGTATTTAAATATTATATATCACATGTCGGTCTTTTCTTTATATCTGCAGTTGGGGCTTGAACATATTGCTGATGTTAATGGCTATGATCATATTCTCTTTATCCTGGTGCTTTGCATTGGATATACATGGCAGCAGTGGCGCCAGATACTTATACTGGTTACGGCATTTACCATAGGGCATAGCCTTACCCTGGCGCTGGCAACCCTGCAGGTACTTTCCGTTTCAACTCCGTGGATTGAATTTTTGATACCGGTAACCATCGTACTTACCGCACTGGGGAATATCTTCCAAACCAAATTTGGAAAATCATCATCCGCGCATGCCACAAAGTATGGAATGGCTTTATTTTTTGGTCTTATTCACGGCCTGGGATTTTCCAATTACCTGCAACAATTACTGGGCATGGAAGAAAGTATTGTAATGCCTTTGCTTGCTTTTAATATTGGCATTGAGCTGGGGCAGTTACTCATTGTTGCCATTATTACATTTTTAACCATGCTGGCTGTTGATGTTTTAAAGTCGCCACGCAGGGAATGGAACCTGGTTTTTTCTGGAGCAGCCCTGGGAATTAGCTTTATTATGGCACTTGAACGACATCCTTTTTAGCCATTTACTTTGCCCGAACATATTAACAAATATCAATAAATAGAATACTTTATCTGAAATTTATATCTTTGCACATTCAAAAATGAGGTTTCTTTTTGGATTCGCTGAATAAAAAATTATTATGAAAAAATATTACACCAATCACTTGCGTGAACTCGAAGCAGAATCAATTTATGTTTTGCGTGAGGTAGCTGCACAATTTGAAAAACCCGTACTTCTATTTTCAGGCGGAAAAGATTCGATAGTTATGTTTTACCTGGCCAGAAAGGCCTTTTATCCGGCCAAAGTTCCTTTTCCACTGATGCATATAGATACCGGACATAATTTTCCCGAAACCATTGAATATCGTGATAACCTGATGAAAGAAACCGGTGCAAACTGTATCGTAAAATACGTGCAGGACACCATCAATTCGGGAAAGGTAAGTGAAGAAATAGGTATAAATGCAAGCCGGAACCTTTTGCAAACCACTACTTTGCTTGATGCAATTGAGGAATTGAAATTTGATTGTGCCATGGGTGGCGGACGACGTGATGAAGAAAAAGCCCGCGCCAAAGAGCGGTTCTTTTCTCACAGGGATGAGTTTGGACAGTGGGATCCGAAAAATCAGCGCCCGGAGCTTTGGAATATTTTTAATGGCAAGAAAAAAATGGGCGAGCACTTCAGGGTCTTTCCCTTAAGCAACTGGACAGAAATGGATGTATGGCAATACATTTATCATGAAGACATTCCTATTCCAAATTTATATTTCACGCACAAGCGCGAAGTTTTCAACCGTGATGGTGTTTGGCTTGCCACAGCTCCTTTTATGGAAATGAAAGAGAATGAAAAAGTGGAAGTCCGCGACGTTCGTTGCCGTACCATTGGCGATATCACCTGCACCGGGGTTACCCTTTCCAAAGCTAATTCCCTTGAAGATATCATACAGGAAGTTGCTGCCACCAGGGTTACAGAACGTGGAGGAAGATATGATGACAAACGATCAGAATCAGCCATGGAAGACCGTAAAAAAGAAGGTTATTTTTAAATCAGAAAAAGTTAACAGAATACCCCCCGATTACAATGTCAGAAAAAACAATAGATACAACCAATACATACCTTGATATGGAATTGCTGCGCTTCACCACTGCAGGAAGCGTAGATGATGGTAAAAGCACCCTGATTGGCAGGTTGCTTTTTGATAGCAAAGCAATATTTGAAGATCAGATGGAAGCCATTGAACTGGCCAGTAAACGAAAAGGAGAGGAGCATGTGAACTTGGCCCTGCTCACCGATGGTCTGCGCTCTGAGCGCGAGCAGGGAATTACCATTGATGTGGCTTACCGCTATTTTGCCACTCCCAAACGTAAATTCATTATCGCGGATACACCAGGCCACATCCAATATACCCGCAACATGGTTACCGGTGCCTCTACAGCAAATGTGGCACTGATACTTGTAGATGCACGAAACGGTGTTCTGGAACAAACCATCCGGCATGCATTTATCGCATCCCTTTTACAAATTCCACACGTAATTGTATGTATCAATAAAATGGATTTGATGGAATACAGTGAGGCCAGGTATGAGGAGATACGGGAAGCTTTTATGGCCTTTTCATCCAAATTGAACATTAAAGATGTTCGTTTTGTACCCATTAGCGCCTTAAAAGGTGATAACGTGGTTACCCGCTCTGAGAAAATGGATTGGTATGAAGGGCCTACCTTGATGTACCTGCTGGAGAGCATTCATATAGGCAGTGATTATAACCACACCGATGGCAGATTTCCCGTGCAGTATGTTATCCGCCCACAGTCTGATGAATTTCATGATTTTCGTGGCTATGGTGGTAGGGTAGCAGGCGGTGTTTTTAAAGCCGGCGATAAAGTAAAGGTATTGCCTTCCGGATTTAGCTCAAAAATTAAAACAGTTGAATTGTTTGGTGAAAAAATTGAAGAAGCTTTTGCTCCTCAATCCGTTACTGTTACTCTTGAAGATGATATTGACATCAGCAGGGGCGACATGATTGTACATGAAGATAACAGCCCGGAAATAGGGCAGGACATTGACATAATGCTTTGCTGGCTGAATGAGAAACCCATGAATTTGGGCGGGAAATACATGCTAAAACATACCACTAACGATGTGCGCTGCATGATTAAAGAGGTTGTGTATAAAATAGACATCAACACACTTGATCATAATGAGAATGACAAAGCCATTGGGTTGAATGAAATTGCACGCGTGCGTTTGCGCACTACCAAACCACTTTTCTTTGATTCTTATCGTGATAACCGCATTACAGGTTCTGTAACCATTATTGATGAAGGCACAAATAATACTGTAGGTGCCGGTATGATTGTATAAAATCTTAATGTTTCAGCAGTTGTTCCACACTGCTTATTTCAATGTATGAAGCACCGTGTGATCTGCCAAGGTTACCGGCGATTACCACTACAAGATCAGTCGTTTTCAATTGATCCATTTCGATGAGCGATTCCAGTGCGTTATGGATAAAGTCATGTGTGGAGTCAATACGTTCTGTATATTCGGGAAAAGCGCCAAACGTCAGCTGCAGCTCACGCATTACCCTTTTATTGCCACATTGTGCAAAAATGGGGCGTCTTCCCCTGTACGATGCCATGTTACGTATGGTGCGTCCCGACATGGTATCGGCAATAATGGCTTTTGCTTTTAATTGTGCAGCGGCGTTTACTGCCGATTTTGAGAGAAATGCAGAAATCGGTGTGCTCAATACTTTTGAAGGTATATCATGATAATCGCTGCGGCTTTTCTCAGTTTCGGCTGCAACCTTTGCCATGGTTTCTACAGCAGCCACAGGGTAGTCGCCATAGGCTGTTTCTCCACTAAGCATGATAGCATCGGTTTTTGAATAGATCGCATTGGCAATATCACTTACTTCGGCCCTGGTGGGGCGGGGAGAGTGAATCATGGTATGTAGCATTTGGGTAGCAATGATAACAGGCTTTCTGCGGGTGATGCATTTCTCAATCAGCATTTTTTGTATGCTGGGAATCTTTTCATAAGGAATTTCGATGGCAAGATCACCGCGGGCTACCATAATGCCATAGGAGTGGTTCAGTATTTCTTCTATGTTGTCAACACCCTCCTGGTTTTCTATTTTAGATATAATTTTTATTTTGCTGTTATGTTCATCCAGAATTTCCTGAATGGCAAGAATGTCCTGTTTTTTTCTAACAAAAGAATGGGCTATAAAATCGATGTCGTGTTCAATGGCGAAATAAATATATCGCCTGTCTTTAGCACTAAGTGAGGGCAAATCAAAGGTGCATTTGGGTACATTTACGCTTTTTCTGCTTTTTATCACCCCCTCGTTTAGGGCTTTGCAATGTAACACTGAATCTTTAATCTGCATTACTTCAATCTCAATGTACCCGTCATCAATCAGTATTTTTCGACCTTCTTTCAATTCACTCACAAAATTGGCATAAGAAACATAAAGATGTTCGCGCGAAGATTTTTTCTCGGGACCCCCGGAGATAAGTATATCATCACCCTTGCTGAGTTTTATATCTTCATCCGTCTCCGTGGTTCTGATTTCAGGGCCTTTTGTATCCAGCAGCAATGCGATTTTGTCTGATACAGCACGTACATTGTTGATTACCTTTAAGGTGTCTTCCTCATTCTGGTGAGCTGTGTTTAGCCTTACCACATTCATACCTGCAAGGTGAAGTTTCCTGATAAAATCAGTGTCGCATTTTCTGTCAGAAATGGTAGCAACTATTTTTGTATTCTTTTTCACAACTCAATCTTTAATTTATTCAGCAAATTATTTTAAAATGCAAATTAAGCAAACTTGAAGATGAATTTTATGTTTTATTTCCTTTTTTTTATTTTTTCGGTAGGATACAAAAACATATCGCTGATAACGAATGTTGAATCAATAAAAATTTCAAGTGAATTTTCGCAAGTTAAACATTGCAGAGGCCTTTTCATTTATTCGCATTGTATCTTTTCCGGTGGTGCTGTTGTTTATTTTTCTAAATCAACGGGATATTACAGCATGGCTTTATATCATTCTTTTTTCCACTGATTTTATTGATGGCGTTTTTGCACATTTTTTTGGGAAGGAAAGTAGCAGAAGGATGAAAATGGATTCCTACGGCGATATTTTTTTTCTCATCGTTGGCGTAATTGGCCTTTATGTTTTTGAAAAGGAGTTTTTTGTGGAATATCTCTCGCTCATATTGCTCGTGATAGGTGGGTTTACTTTGCAATTACTGATTAGTCTGCTCAAGTTTAACCAACCTACGAATTTTCATACCATTCTGGCAAGAATTGCCACCATTTTTCAGGTATTGTTTCTTACCTGGATGTTCTTTTCAGCCCCTGTGCCCCTATTGTTTTACCTGACAGTTATTTTTAGTTTGCTGGAAGTTGTAGAAGAAATATTGATAACCTTCATCCTGAAAGAACCAAAAGATAACATTTACGGAATCTGGCACTGGAAAAGAATAAAAGATTGAGAAAGGTTCTTTTTTGAATAAATATAAAAATCCCGGGAATGTGATTTTATCCCCGGGATTTTCAATTATTTTTTGATAACCTGCCTTACGTAAATTTTTTGGTTTGTATCATCAATAAACTGAAATATATATTTTCCACTCTTCAATTGATGAAGGTTAAGCATTAACTCTCCCACGTATTCTTTATATGTATGGATGAGTTTCCCACCTGCATCGTACATCAGTAATTGGCTCCAGTGTGTTTCCGAAAATATTAGGATATAGTCCTCTGTTGGGTTGGGATAGATTTTTATTTCAGCATTGGAAACCGGTCTAACAATATTATATGCCGGCCAGTTTATTTCCAGTGGTATTGCATGTATTTCGTTACCAGGTATATTTACATGATGATGATATTCTATTAAGCTAAATATCAGAGTGTAATTCCCAGAGGGTACATCTTCAGGTAAATGTAATGAGTCTCCATATAATTCATATGTATCATAGCCGCTTATATAGGGTATTTCCAAAGTATCAAATATAATGTCTGAAGAATTATCAATATGATCACTATAGGATAAATAAACAACAATCCATAGATTTTGTATTGTACTGTCTGTATTATTTGATATTATTCCCTGATAATTTACATAGGGATGATCAGTAATGTAATTATTTGAAATAGTAAAATCTATTCCAATAAAACTTTCTTGAGCTTCTTTTATATCCAATTGTGATGATACAGTATTATCGTCCTCATTGAATTCACTGATATTACCGAAATAATCTGTTTTTGATAAGATATAATAATTTCCTGGTTCGATTGAAGTAGGGATGATAAATGATTTTAAACCATATGAAATATCATCCGGATGCAAAGTTGAAATGTGATAGTCTTCAAGTAATAT
>JBEPYD010000197.1:0-7459 GCA_041641575.1 Bacteroidales bacterium | reverse complement strand
ATACATTTGAACAACGACTTAATAAACATCCGGATGGAATTTATAAAAGTATCCAAACCGTCAGCTATTCTTTTAAGCACAAGTCGAAAAGACTTGCGCTAGAATGGAGTGGTTGTGTTGGTGTTTTTTGGCACAAGTCGAAAAGACTTGCGCCATGCAATGGGTGCCTGCTCGCCCCACCAATAGCGCAAGTGTTTTTCACTTGTGCTTTTTTAATCAGCAGTATAAAATACATTTGAATGGCGAATTAAATAAACATCTGGGTAGGATTTATAAAAAGTTACAAGCCATCAGTTATTCATTGCGGCACAAGTCGAAAAGACTTGCGCCAGGATGAAGTGATAAATATGGGCACAAGTCAAAAAGATTTGCGCCAGGATGGAGGGAGCGAAAAACATTACCATGTGGTCGGGCATAAAAGGTTACCTAAAGAATTTTAAAGTTTAATAAAACCTGCTAAAAAACTGCTGCTCCCCTGCCCTATAGTTGTACAATATGTTGTAATTGACACCGAAAAATAGTAACTTGCATCATCAATTAATAAAGTAAAAAGTAATACCCGCATACCTTATAAAGAGGTAAACATCCTGAACTTATATGGCCGAAAATTATAATGAAAAGAATCATTTTTCCGAAGATAATGTGTTGATAGCCATTGGTGCTTCTGCAGATGGAATAAAATATCTGGAGAAATTTTTTAAACAGGTACCACAGGACGAAAGTTCTTCTTTTGTAGTGATACAGCATCAGATGCCAGACATGGACAGTTATCTCGGGGAAATCCTGGGACGCAGCACATCCCTGTCCATTCGTGATATAGAAAACGGCCTGGAGATTCGTTCGGGGCATATTTATATTTCACCCCCGGGATCATATGTTAGCATTACCAATAATCAATTTCATACCGAAAAGCTCTCCAAACAAAAAAAGCACCTGCGATTGCCCATTGATCATTTTTTCCGCAGTGTGTCGGTCAGTAAAATGGATAAAGTTGTGGGTGTTATCCTCTCCGGTACCGGCAGCGATGGTTCGCTCGGCATCAAAGAAATTAAGAGTGAGGGTGGGCTGGTAGTAGTGCAGGAGCCTGAGGATCTGAAATTCAGAGAAATGCCAGACAACGCCATTGCAACCCAACTGGCAGATGTTATTTTGCCTGTTGAAAAAATGCCCCACCACATCAGGGAATACATTCAGCAAAGGGCACAAAAAGGGAACGCTTTTAATCAGCCGGAAACTCCTGGTTTGCTGAAAGAATTGCATAAAATAATAAAAGAACGCACACGCCGCGACTTTAAAGATTATAAGGAGAACACCCTTTTTCGGCGCATTAGCAGGCGCATGGCTGTTCAGAAAGCGGGTTCACTTAAAAAATATGTAGAAATTCTCAAAAATAGTGAGGAAGAAGTGCAGATGCTTTACAACGACCTGCTCATTGGCGTTACCTCTTTTTTCCGCGACAAGGATGCCTTCCATGCCATCTACGACCATGTGCTCCCCCGGTTATTTGAAACAGATGAAAACAGGCCCGTGCGGATATGGGTAGCAGCATGTGCCACAGGTGAAGAAGCCTATACACTGGCCATACTGGTAAAAGAATACATGAAAAGCAATAATTTGCACCAACATGTGCAAATATTTGCCACTGATATTGATGAAAATGCCCTGGAAAATGCCCGTACAGGCAAATATAGTGTAAATGTACAGGCCGATATCCCTGGCAATTTTCTCGACAATTACTTCCTCAAGATGGATAACCACTACCAGGTACATAAGGATCTGAGGGACATGATTGTCTTTGCAAACCATGATCTGCTGTCTGATCCTCCCTACTCCCGCATTGATCTGGTATCATGCCGTAACTTTCTTATTTACCTGAACAAGAACAGGCAGGAACACGTATTTAATGTATTCAGTTATGCTTTAAAGCATGAAGGATACCTTTTTCTGGGAAAATCCGAAAGCAAAAGCTCATTGGAATCTTTTGAAATGCTGAATCCAAAATGGAAAATTTTCATTAAAAGAAAAGACCGTAAAGCCATCTACGAGTTATTTACTAACTCAAAATTCGGACAATTTGATAGGGACAGCCGTTATCACCCTCCTAAAAAAGCAAAATCTCTGCCTCAGATTGCCCATGAAATTGCCACGAAAAAATTTATAAACCCGCTCTTATTTGTTGACGAGGCAGGGACTGTGCTCTACAGCCTTGGGAAATGCGGCGATTTTTTTGAATTTCCGGTGGGAGACCCTACAAATCGCGTACAGGATATTGCGGTAGAAGGTTTACGTATTCCATTATTGAATGCACTGAAAAAGGTATCTTCTGATAAAACCAATGAGGCACAGTACCAAAACATAAAGGTGTTAAAAGGGGAATCCATCGAAGTTGTTAACCTTGTTGTGCGTAAACTAATTGAATATCCCCGCCTTAAAGGCATATACATTATACATCTTATTCCGCAGAACAACATTTCACTTTCTGCTAAGAAACCCCCACTTGAAGCAGATATCGACCAGGATAAGCAGGAATATATCCGGGAACTGGAAGCCGATCTTAAAGAAGCGCGTGAATACCTTAAAAATGTGATTGAGGAACTTGAAATCGCCAATGAAGAACTAAAATCCACCAACGAGGAAGCGCAATCTACCAATGAAGAGTTACAGAGCAGCAATGAGGAACTGGAAACCGCCAAAGAAGAAACCCAGTCACTCAACGAAGAACTGGAAACTGCAAACGATGAGTTGCAGCGAAAGATCAAAGAACTCAGCCATTTAAATGATGACCTGAGTAATTTCTTAACCAGTACACAAATTGGCACGGTATTTCTTGATAAAGATTTAATTATCAGGCGCTATACGCGACACATTAATAGCATTCTCGATCTTGCAGATTCAGATATTGGAAGGCCCATTGAAAAATTTGCTATTAATTACGAGAACCAGGATTTGATTAGCAATGTAAAGAAGGTACTGGAAAATCTCATCCCGATAGAAAAAGAAATAACAGCCACCAACCAGCGAAACTTTTGGATGCGGATACTTCCCTACCGCACCGTACAAGATAAGATTGAAGGCGTAGTGGTTACATTTACCGACATTACAGAATTAAAGAAAGCGCAGGAGAAAGCCGCCAGTCACGAAAAGCAGTACAAGCTGTTATTCTCGCACATGAACAGCGGTTTTGCCCTTTGCAAGCTGGTGGAGAAACAGGATAAAAAAGTATTTGAATTTTATGATATCAACAGTGTTTTCCGGAAACTTTTCCATTTTATAAATTTTGAAGAAGTTCGTTTTTCTGATATTCTGCCCGGCAACATCAGGCAAGGCGTTATGAATACGGCCATGGAAGTGGCCGAAAATGGCTTTTCTAAAGTGGAGGAACGCTATTTTGAAAATATCGACAAGCATTTACGCCTGCATTATTTCTCGCATAAAGAAAACCACTTTGCCCTACTGGTAGAGGATATCACCACTTTTATTACAGAGCTGCAAACCCGGCAACACCTTTCCTCCATTGTGGAATCATCAGATGATGCTATTTATAGCGAATCTCCCGAGGGACGCATACTGTCCTGGAACAAAGCTGCAGAATGTCTTTACGGCTATACGGAGGCAGAAATAGAAGGAAAATTATCGCGTGATTTCTTTGCCAGTGAAAAATTTGACCATAATTCAGAGTTACTGGAAAAAGTACGCCAGGGTGAAACCGTGCAGAGCCATGAAACCCTTCATAAAACCAAAAGCGGAAAGGTGATTCCCGTATCCATTACAAAATCGCCTATTAAAGATGCCAATAATAAAGTGCTGGCCATTTCAAACATAGTTAAAGACAACACTTTTGTTAAAGAAAGAGAAAAAGCCCTCGTTAAAGCCAAAGAGGCTACCGAAAAAGCCTCCCGGTTAAAGAGCAATTTCCTGGCCAACATGTCGCATGAAATACGCACACCACTTAACTCCATTCTGGGTTACACCAATATTCTTAAGGA
The DNA here is from genome assembly GCA_041641575.1 of Bacteroidales bacterium. Taxonomy (GTDB): domain Bacteria; phylum Bacteroidota; class Bacteroidia; order Bacteroidales; family JBEPYD01; genus JBEPYD01. The sequence continues at coordinate 3,473 of JBEPYD010000197.1, read as the reverse complement.
AGAATCAATTGATGAAAAGCATCTGAAATTTGTAAATATCATCGATAACTCAGGCAGGCAGTTGCTGCAATTAATTAATGATATTGTTGATGTATCACGGCTCGAGGCAGGTGAACTATCTTTGCAAATTTCCGCTGTGGATGTAATTAAAACCGTACAGGAAATATATGAAGAGCTGGCTTACCAGACCAATACTGCATCTGCAAGTGTGAATTTCCAGCTTCAGATACCCAAAGAGGTTTCCAGGTTATATCTAAAAACAGATGAGACCCACCTCAGGCAGATACTCCATAACTTATTGAGCAATGCTTTTAAATATACCGAGAAGGGTTCCATTAAATTCGGGTTTGAGCTTGAGGTTAATAATGAAAAAATTATTTTCTTTGTGAAAGATACCGGTATAGGTATAAGTGAAGAGTATAAAAAGAAAATCTTTCACCGTTTCAGCCAGGGTGAGCAACTTTCGCAAAAAGTTGTACGAGGTACCGGGTTAGGCCTTGCCATTTCTCAGGGCTTAACCAGTGTGCTCAACGGTAAATTATGGTTGGAATCGGAGAAAGGTAAAGGATCAAAATTTTATGTTTCCCTGCCCCTTGATATTACGGAAGAAGGAGAAGGCAAAGAAGAAGATGAAAAGATGGAAAAAGACAAAGAATTAAAAACTTACGCTGATAAAAAAATCCTGTTGGTAGAGGATGATGAATACAGCATGGAAATGATGAAGTACATGCTGGAAAGGCATGACATTAAATGTGTGGTAGCCATTGACGGGCCGGAAGCATTAGAGAAGTTTGAAGGGGAGAAAACCGACCTGATTTTACTGGATTTGCGTATACCAAAGCTAAGTGGCTATGAGGTGCTGAAAAAAATCCGCTCAAAAAATAAAGACATTCCCGTAATTGCCCAGAGTGCATTTGCAATGGCCGAAGATATCCATAAAGCGAAAGCATCCGGGTTTACCGATTACATTACAAAGCCCATCAGCATGGATAAGCTTGATAAATTACTGGAAAAATACCTCGGGCAGAATGGACAGGAAGAGAAGTAGATGGCAGCAGAAACGACATATAAATACCTACGCCAATACGCCGAGTCCGCCGCAGTTTCTGTCGAGGAGGAAGTAGCCGGCGAAATACAATTAAAAAGAAGCTGCAACAAGGCTCGTCATGGCGAGGAGGTACGACGTGGCCATCTGTCCGAATACCTTACGTCCCTTGCTATATTGACTCTTATTTCCCTCCCTTAGATCCCGCAAGTCTGTGACTTGTGGTTCTTCCAAACTTTGGAATTTTATTCAAATGGGGGCAATGAAAAAAAGCCCTCCAAGCCCTCGCACTTAACTCTTGCCGGCTCCATGGTCTGAATGTCCGCCACAAGTGGAAAACACTTGCGGGGGTTACTTGGTTAGCTGGTTAATAAATTTGTGAGAATGAGGCTGAAAGAGCGAAGTTGATAGTTAAACCATAACCCTTAAACTATAAACCAAAATAACCGCCTTTGATGTGGTAAATGCTGTAAAAACCTGCGTTATTGATAAATTTTGTAACTTTGATAAAAAAATATATCATGGGACACGAAGCGATTAAATTAGAACTTATTGAATGGCTGACAAAGCTTGATGATAATGAGACCATTGAGTATTTAAAAATTGTAAAAGACTCCAAATCTAATGATAATGACTGGTGGGATGATTTGTCTGATTCTCAAAAACATGGCATTCAGAGGGGATTAGAGGATATTAAAAATGGTCGGACATTACCTCATGATGAAGTAAAAAGTCGATATGGACTTTAAGTTACGATGGTCAGACGAAGCTGTTAAAAATCTTGATGGTATTCTTAAGGATATCAAATTTAAATGGTCTGATAAAGAAGTTGATATTTTTAAAGGTAAATTAAGCCATCAACTTGATTTAATTGTTCAAAATCCTTATATATTTCCTGCCTCAACAATTAAAAATGGATTGAGAAAAGCAGTATTGAGTAAACAAACGACAATATTTTATGAGATAATGGAGGATAAAGTTTATTTGGCATATCTCCACGTTAATAAAATGGATATCAATAATATTAAATAAAGTTCAACAGCACAACATCAAATATACTGCAGCGGGGTCTATGTTACCGCTTCAGGCTTTTTGCCCGGCACCAACTTTTATCAGGGCGGACAGTAACGTTACCCGAAAGCCCCACCGACAGCATGTTTGAAGGACGATTGCTTCACTGCGATACCAATGACGCGTATGGTTGCCCTAAGATCCCGCAAGTCTGTGATTTGTGATTCTTCCTAACCATGAAAATCTATTCTAATGGGGCAATGAAAAAAGCCCTCCAAACCCTTGCCCGCAAAAGAGGGAGAACGCCCAACACGCAACTGACGGTGTTGCTTGCTCCGTGGTCTGAATGACCGCCACAAGCGGAAAACACTTGCGACAGGAGGCCGGGGAAGATAGATGGTTATTGGGTTACTTTGTTACCTGGTTATTGGGTTAATTGGTTAGTAGTTTGAGATAATGAAACTGAAAGAGCGAAGTTGATAGTTAAACCATAAACCTTAAACTATAAACCAAACACCAACCCCCGGCTTGCCACGGAATTTCCACCTAAATTGAATCTGAAAAAACGTCACGCATTGGAAATGCGCGCCAGGGAAGGTATTCAAGGTTATGGAATGACCGCCACAAGTGGAAAACACTTGCGGCAGGATGCCGTGGAAGATAGATGGTTATTGGGTTACCGGGTTACTTGGTTAGCTGGTTAATAAATTTGTGAGAATGAGGCTGAAAGAGCGAAGTTGATGGTTAAACCATAAACAATTACAGATAGATTGCTTCATTGCGTTCGCGATGACGAGCTTTATCAGGGTCTGTTTCGGCGCGCAATAGTCTGCAACAAATCGAGTGTGAAAAAACCACACATCCTGAGAAAAAATATACACAGGTAAGCAAAAACTTGTAAAGCTATTTCCTACATGCAGAATTAAACCACATTTTTGTTTTTCAGATATAATGCAAGGTTCAGTCATGCTGTTATAAAAAAGCGGGCAGATGCTTATATCACATGGCTTTTGGCATAATTTTAACAGTTTATTATATATAAAAGTACAGTTAAATTAAAAGAAACGACGGGTGCAAAAATCCACGTTCCTGACTGGCTTTTGATTAGAGCAGCCATTGACATAATATCTGTGGCAGACAAATGAGAATAAGATAGTAATCTGAGGCAATCAAAACCTCAAAATATCATTTAACGAAACAACATAACCCATTAAATTCTAACTTAATATTGCTAAAACGTATGAAACGCATAGATGAAGAAGTAAACAAACAGGATGTAATTGACCAGTTGAACTGGAATGCAAGTCTTGACGCGAGCGAAATCCGTATTGATGTAATAGAAAATACCATACGGTTAAAAGGAACCGTGCCTAATTATATTGATAAAATTACGGCTGAAAACACGGTTTACCAGGTT
>JBEPYD010000196.1:0-7461 GCA_041641575.1 Bacteroidales bacterium | reverse complement strand
TATGTTGGGCGCAATTTCACGTGCCCCGGTGTACATGCCAATACCAAATAAAAGTACATTACTGGTAAAGAGATACAGAGGGATGTTGGCATTTTCCGAAAAATTGTAGTTGATAAATGATGAACGGATGAGAAAGCTGAAAAAGATCACCATAAGAGGAAATACAACTACATTCAGCATTATGTTTTTTCGGGTAATCAGGCGGGTTTTAAAAGCACGATAAAGGTAAATACCAATTTGCCTGTCAATATCCGGAATTTTAAAAATTCCGGAAGGCAGTATCCGTTGTTTTTGCTGTTTCTCAGAATTATCAGTTTTATGTTCTTTCCGGAACTTTTTATACCATTCTTCAGGTGAAGTTCGCCTTATCGGGTTCAATGTGGGGCGTAAATCACCCACAGGTTCAGATAAAATATGAAAAATATGGTTAGATTCCAGGTTGCCACAACTCGGGCATTCTGCCTGCGCTGCATTGGCTTTGGAGGCATGGGTTTTAAAATAAGTTACTGCCTGCGCAGGCATGCCGTAAAAAGCCGGATAACCACCTTTGTCAATAATGATTACTTTATCGAATAGCTTGAATGTTTCAGATGAGGGCGGCTCAACACCTAAAATAATAAGCATGCCATCCATTGCTTTTGATTTCAGGTATGCAATTACATTTGCTTCTTCAATGGAGGTAAGATCCTTAAAAGGGTTGTTTACTACCAGGATAAAAGGTTCCCGGATAAGTTCCATTCCAAGGTTTAAAATTGTTCGTTCCAGCGCGGTAAGACCCTTGTTATTTTCAGAAACAACAACATCTTTTTTTGAGGTTAACCCATGATCATCAAGAAAGGAAAGCACTTTTTGAGCGGTTTCTTCTGCAGGCAGAAAGGCACTGGAAAGCCTGGCGCTGGTGTACAGGTTATCATATACCGTAAGGCCATTCAAAAGAATATCTTCCCCGGGTATGTAACCAATGAGTCCGCGCAGGTAATGCCTGGATTTATTCAGATCGTATCCGTTAATGTCAATGCTTCCAGGCTTCACAGGAACACGGCCGCTTAACATGTTGATGATATCGCTGACCCGGCTTTCTTTACAGCCGGTAATGCCAAGCAAAGATCCGGATTCTTCACAAAAACTGAATTTTCCCACTTCAGGATCAGGGTGCCGGGTAAAATTAAGTTCCCGTGCATGATAAGTAATTTTATTGCGGTGATTTTCCACCGTAAAACGGCCCATTATATCAGCAAAATGAATGGTATTAATGCCGGGGCCGCGTATTTGAGAGGCATGATTGAAAATATAGATACGCCGGGCATGTATTTCCATGCCGTCAAGGTATAAAAGGCGGTTTCCTTTGTAGATAAAAATAAGTGTAGATAAATGATTCAGGTACAGGAAGAAAAGATCGCCTGAAAAATTATCCATTTGAATGTAATGGTCGTTTTCAAAATCGTGTGGCCGGTTTTTTTCCACCCATGCACCTTCCAGTTTGTCATTTTGGCTATTGTCCTTACCGGAAACCTGAACAATGAACCGGGAAGGAATATCAATTTGGGGTTGACCGAGCAACAGGCTTTTTACATGTGCAGCATCTTCGCGGTTAATATTGAATTCAACGGCTACCTGTTCAAGAAAAAGCTGTTCATTTTCATTTACAATATCATCTTCGTTTACAAACTCAATCAGGCGTAAGAAAACCATAACCCTTTCATTCACAGATAGTTCAGTGCGTAATCCGTGGATGATAGGATACTGGTTGCCCGCAGGGATTTCTTTCAGGGGCGCTTCATCTTTCCGCTTGTATTTTTCCAAATACTCATCAAACAAACGCAGGTACTCTTCTGTAACCTCTGCGCTAAGATGGTGTTTCAGAAAAGCACTTACCAATGAACGACCGCGTACGGATACCTCACCACCATTAATATTGGCAATAATGGCACATAAATGCATTAAGGCATTTAGTATTCGTTCGCTCATGTGAAATCAAATTTTGTTAAAACTAAACCTTTTTGCTCCGCTAATAACTATTGCCACTGTTAAATGATGTTAATTGTTAAAGTTGCAGCCTGATGGTTAATACCGCTATATGCAGCAGCAAAATCAGGATACCTGGAGATAGAGCAGGTAAAAACCTTTGGCTAAGTTAGAACAGCAGCTATAACCAGAATTGTATAAACACGAAATGCAACCGGGATAGCTGTCAAAAATGCTATTTAATGGGTAAAGGAAGTTCTATTGGTTCTCATATACACCGTCTACAATACCATATTGTTTTGCTTCATCTGCATTCATCCAGAAATCACGATCGAAATCAGCCAGTATTTTTTTTACGGTTTGTCCACAGTTTTCTGCCAGAATTTTTGCTCCCAGTTCTTTGGTTTTAATAATTTCCCTGGCAGTAATTTCAAGGTCAGCAGCTGTACCCTGGTAGCCTCCCAGGCTTGGCTGATGAATCATCACCCGCCCGTGAGGAAAAATAAAACGCTTGCCTTTTTCTCCAACAGACAGCAGAATGGAGCCCATAGAAGCTGCCAGCCCCATGCAAATGGTGGAAACTGGAGAGGAGATAAGCTTAATGGTGTCGTAGATAACCATCCCGGAAGTAACCACGCCACCCGGACTGTTGATAAATAGTTTTATTTCTTTTCCCGGAGCTTGCGCTTCAAGATACAACAGTCTTTCAATAACTTTTTTTGCACTTTCATCATTTACAACTCCCCAAAGGAATACTTTTCGTTCATCAAGAAAATTCTTTTCAATCTGTCGGGATACATTCGCTTTCAGTTCATTATCTTTTTCTTCACTCATAGTTTTTTATATTTAAGATTGCTTTTCTAAGAAAAATCTAAAATTAAGGAATTTTTATGAAACCCTCATGCAGAAACTTACACAACAAGGACAATTAATGATGGTTATCGTCAGGCATTTTTTCTACACGGATATTCTCGTCTGTGCTTTTCCGCCGCAGGTTCAAGCAGGCGGAACTGGCGCGCATTTCCAATGCGTGACTTATCGTGCGCACCAGTTGTTTTTTATAGCTTACTCATTGCTGTTTCCAGGATATGGAACCTGGGAGAATCACTGGCGCGAACGTCCACATCCGTGTTCTATGCCCAACTTCCTTAAATACCATGGTTTGGAATAACCCCAATTCACAGACTTGCGCCATCTGAGGTCATCCGGGCTCGATTCACTTGTTTCCATAGTGCGAACGACTTATGTTCGTTAGCCGGGAATTTCAAGGAAAAATGTTGTTCCTTTTTCGAGGGTGGATGTAAAATATACCTTGCCGCCCAGGTATTGCTCACCTATGAGTTTCATGGAATAAGTTCCCAGTCCTCTTCCACTGCCTTTGGTAGAGTAGGAGCGTTGGAAAAGCTGTAGCTGCACGCGTTCCGGAATAAAATTATGGTTATGAACCCAAAAGCGAATAGTTTCCCCGTCTTTCATGCAGCCAATTGCCACCGTTTCTCCCACATGGCTTGCTTCCAGTGCATTTTTAAGCATGTTTACCAGTACGCGCATGAGCAAATTATCATCTGTTCTTATATTCTGATTTATTGTATCAGGAGAAACAGTAATTTTTTTCTGATGGCTTTCCTTCAGGTGGCGTACATTTTCAACCACATTTTTAATGCATTTTTCTGTATTTATTTGCTCAAAATTCACTTTCAGATCATTCTTTTCAGCCGCAAAAAGCTCTTTATGGAAATTCAGGTTATCCATGAGGCTTGAGGTAAGAATGCCTGCCAATTCAATGTATTCTGTAATTTTTTCAGGATCGCTATTTTTTTTCATTAAATCAATAAATCCTTTCAGGTTTCCGGCAACATTGAGCAGGTCGTGAAAAAATATTTTTTCAATGGCTTTTCGTCTTTTTTCACTGCTGATATCGGTAAGGGAAAAAATGATGTATTCTTCCCCGTTTATTTGAAAAGGAGATGATGCAGCAAGGAATTCGAAATTAAGTTGTTTACCTTCTATTTCAGAAGTAATGCTGCATTCCTCATAAACAGGAGATTTTGTAGTCTGGCAGCGCAATATGCTGCGTACCGCACCACAGACTTTACAGTTTCTGGAGGTGCCACATCCGCCATCTCCGTTAGCATAAATACATGAAACTGCCTCTCCGGGGCGCTGGCCAAGGATAACTTCTACAGAAGGCACATTCATTAAATCTAAAAGTGCCTGATTGGAATAGATAATTTGTCGCTCCTGGTTGATAATGGTTACCACATATGGAAGTGCATTGAGCAACTGCTTTACAAATTCTGCATCTTCAACAGATTTAAACTGCTCCAGAATTTTTGAGTGTTGCTGTCTTTGGGCGGGTGCAAAATGGCTGTCCATAAATTTTGGCGAAAAGAGAATAAAAGTGTTCAGATCGTAAAACTATCATTTATTTCTTTTATTTATGCTTTATGTTGCAAAAAATAAGTTTATTTTTTTATAAATGAACATTCTGTTTTGCAAAAGTGCATGGCTTTACTAAATATCTAAAAATGTAATGCATGTTTCCTGTAAAATGATTAAATTATAGTCTGAAATATGATTAAAATATAATCATTTAATTTTATGAACAGAAATGTAGTACACATGGATCTTGACACATTTTTTGTGTCGGTAGAGCGGTTGCGGAACAGTAAACTGCATGATAAGCCTGTGGTTATTGGGGGACTTTCAGACCGGGGAGTAGTGGCAAGCTGTAGCTATGAATCGCGGCAGTTTGGGGTGCGGTCGGCCATGCCCATGCGTATGGCACGGCAACTTTGTCCGGATGCCATAGTGATACGCGGAGATATGGATGTGTACAGCCGCTATTCGAATATGGTGACGGATATTATTGATGAGCGGGCACCTTTGTATGAGAAAGCCTCGGTTGATGAGCATTATATAGATATTACCGGCATGGATAGGTTCTTTGGATGTATGCTGTGGACAAAAGAGCTGCGGGAAACCATTATCCGGGAAACCGGGTTGCCCATTTCTTTTGGATTATCGGTAAACAAAACCGTGTCAAAGGTAGCTACGGGAGAAGCCAAGCCCAATGGAGGGATAGAAATAGACCGTTCCCGCGTGCAGCCTTTTCTTGATCCGCTCTCGATACGCAAAATTCCGATGATAGGAGAAAAAACCTACCATTTACTCCGCTCCATGGGTATTGCTACCGTGCTTACATTACGGCAGGTGCCCCCTGACATGATTGAACAGGTGATGGGAAAAAACGGCCTTACCATATGGCAGCGTGCCAATGGCATTGACCATAGCCCCGTGCAGCGGTACTGGGAACGTAAATCCATTGGCAGTGAGCGCACCTTTGAACAGGATACCACAGATGTGCAATTCCTGGAACAGGTGCTGGCCGGTATGGTGGAGAAACTGGCCTATGAGTTGCGTAATAAGCAACGTTTAACATCCTGTATTACAGTTAAGATAAGGTATAGCAATTTTGATACCCATACGCGTCAAAAGCGCATTCCCTACACCTCTTTTGATCACCATTTGCTGGATGCGGCAAAGCAGTTGTTTCAGCAGGTGTACCAGCGGCGCATGCTCATCCGGCTAATAGGTGTAAAGCTAAGCCACCTGGTGCAGGGCACGCAGCAGCTCAACCTGTTTGAAGACACTTCGGAAATGGTAAAGCTCTACCAGGCCATGGACCGCATGCGCAACCGTTTTGGTGCTGATGCAGTGCGACGGGCTGCCGGGTTATTTAAGGTGTGAAGCATGTGAATAAACTGAGTTTTTACTTGACTTAAATTAAAAAAAATATTAATTTGTATCAGCGAAAATAAGGAGGCAACCATATTAACTATAACAGAAAAAAGTAAAATGGAAGGGAATAATAAATATGATTCCTTTAATAATTTTAGCTTAAAAAGCTGTTTTCCTGCCAAGGCTCTGGATAGATACATTCACAGCTATACCTGGGTAAAAAATTATAGTTTCAATGGGAGCGAAATCATGAGACCTGTTCCCAATGGATATGTAGAGATGGTTATTCATCTCAATGGCAATGCCTTGAATCTCATACAAGATGGAGTTTGCAAAACATATAACCATTTCCTTGTAGGATTATATGAACTTGATTATCCTGCCCGTATCACTCCACAGCGAAATACAGTAAATTATGAAGCCGTGGGGGTAAAATTCTCCTACATGGGCCTGATAGAATTATTGGGCATACGGCCTGCTGATATTACCAATAATCTTTTGTGCCTGGAACATTTTCTCATGAAAACCGGGCAATTTTTACCAGAGCAACTAAATGATACAGTAAATTTTCAGGAAAAAGTCTCTGTTTTGGATACGTTCTTCACTACACGAATAAAATATAAATTTGATTCTAAAATTGCCAGGAAAATTGCTGTTTTTGATAATGTAGAACATCTGAAAAATAATATAACAGTAGAAGGTTTTGCCAGGGAAAATAACATTTCATACAGGACATTGCAACGCTATGCCACGCAGGAGATGGGGGTTTGTCCTAAAGAATATTTAAAAATAAAGCGTTTAAACAAGGCTTGTAAAATGTTACAATATTATACCCAATATACCATCCATGAAATTATTCACGATTGTGGGTATTACGATCAATCGCATTTCATTCATGAATTTAAGCAGGTTTTCAACGCATCGCCGCTTCATTTCCTGGAAACATGCAATTACGGGTTTCAGATTTCCCGCCCGTATATAGTGCTATAAGGTTTTACATGCACATTTTTCATAGCCTGATTTAGATTGGCAGAAATTTACAATACTTTAATCCTTTCCTGCCGGAACTTTGCATATAACCTTAAACCAAAAAACTTATATTATGAAAAAATTTTTAATGCTATTTTTATTGGGATATTGTATGTATGCCCATGCTACTGTTTATACTGTGAATAATCATCTTGAGGAAGATGCAGACAAGAGAATTTACACCACCTTAAAGGCGGCTCATGATGCAGCCAGCAGTGGCGATACGATTTATGTGGAAGGATCTTCTGTAAGATACGATGACGCAACAGTTACCATCTCAAAAAAGCTATATGTGGTAGGACCCGGCTATTTTCCGGGAGAAAACCCATCGGTACAGGTAAATAAAAACCAGGCGGAGATATATGGAATTAAAATAAGCCAGGGGGGAGCAGGCAGTAAATTAGAAGGATTATCATTTTATCTCAGTATAGATTTATATGCAAATGATATTGCTATCACACATTGTAAAGCTAATGTTTTCATTTACGCAGATATTAGTAATATATCTATAACCAAATCCTATCTAGAGACATTTGATTATGATTATAATTATAGTTACAAAGTCCAGAATCTAATGTTCGCTAATAATGTGGTAACCTATCGTTTTGAAATAAACAACGGAAGCTCAGGAATCATTATCAATAATACTTTTCATTTGTCATATTATTTTGATATTCCCAATGGAGTTTCAATTAAAAACAATATTTTAATAGCCGATAATGATCA
>JBEPYD010000195.1:0-7501 GCA_041641575.1 Bacteroidales bacterium | reverse complement strand
TTTTAAAAGGGTTTTACGGGTTACATGATGCGTGATTAAGGGGTATGAAGCTACATTAATTTTCCCAATTATCCGCGAGGTGGAATCATTTTCTTCATAATATGCCAGCACCTCGTAGCCATCGCGTTGGCGGGCCCCGATAAGGGTAGTTTGGGGGTTTCGCTAAAACCAGGCTTAGAACAAAAAGATTGAGAAGCTTTTCCTAAGCGCGTTGGATCTTCCTGAATTTATAACGGAAGTATATCCCCGAAAAACAGCGAATTTTATATCTCAGGGAAGGTTTAAATAAGGCAAGGTAGTATAATTTCTGCGCGCGTTCACTGATGCTCATTTCCTCACTTCCACGAATGCGTGAAAATATGATCCGCAGCATTGTATACAGGGAATTTGAACAATGCATGTCCACAACAGGTTTTGGAACAGGTGTTCCATAAAAGATATTTGCGGCCACAATGGCTGAGATGTAGGGAAGTTCCAGTTGGTTTGAGACTGCAATTTTCATGCTTTCTTTATGGCTGCTATCAGAAAGCTTTTCAATACAGGCTGCAATATCCCTCAACCAAAAAAGACGAAAAAACTGGTGCATGGCACCATGAATGGCAAGGTAAAAGAACTGGTATTCATCTCTCATAACCAGCACCCTGTGACCTGCAAAGGTAATTTCCTTCAGACCTTCCAGAAAACCCTGTGCATTTTCTATCAACAAGTTGTTGCTGGACAGTTGCCAATGCATTTCCAGGTTAAGCTTTTTTTCAGGATGCACATACATAAAGTCCTTCTTATACCGGGCATATAATTCATCAGAAACAGAAAAGTTTCCGGCGGGTTGCATCCTGTGGTAGCCGGCATCAACTATTTCCCGGTCTGCCATTTCAATGTGGTTGGCCTGGAGAAAAATATCTATGTCAGAAGAAAATCTTTTGCCGATATCCTGGTAAAGCATCTGCCCAAGAATGGTGCCCTTCAGCGGCACAGCAAGGAGTTTTTTTTTGCGAAAACGATCCAGCAATAAAACCATTTCACGCGATTGCTGAAAACCCTGTTTTAATTTACGCTGCTTTATGGATGCAATTTTCTTTTTAAATTCTGGGCTGAATTTCTCAGGGTGGGTAACGGTAAGTTGAAAAATATCAGGAATGAGCCTGTGCCTGATGGATAACCGGTATAAGGCATCTTCATTTAACGGCTCAACAGAAAAATCAAACTGTTCCGGGGAGGCCGTAGGATGGATGTAAGAAAGTAATTTTTCTTCGGGAGAAAGGCTGCGCCTGAGCGTTTCTTTAAACCGCTGAAATTTTCTGCTGCTGAGAACTGATTTTAACTGCAAATTAATCTCCTTTTATGCATGCTAAGGTAGCTGAAAAAGGTGAGAAGAGCCATCAATTATTCACGCAGGCGGAGAGGAGCCTGAAAGTTTATATTTTCGCCTTTGATGGCCAGGGCTACTACTCTACCTTGCTCGTTCACTTTGCGGTCAAGCTCCATGTTGTTTTCTGTAAGCGCATTGAAACCTTTCACACCTGCCTGGGCAATATCCCAAACATCTACCGAGGGAAGTGAAGGTTCTGTGATATTCAGATTATTATATAGGCTTCCAAGCAATCCCTGCGACCGTTCATACTGCCTGCGCGACACGGCATCGGCCTTTTGATAAATATCTATGGAAGGTATCTCCGGTGCAGGGGAATAATTCCTGTGAATTTTGGATACCTGTGCAATTTCAATATTGTTGATTCTGATAACCGGCATTTTAACGGGCGCCGCCACATCATCATTTTCTGTTTCTTCCGGAGTTACAGGCATATTTTCATCCGGATTTTGCGGTACGGGAACTTTTGCTGCATCAGGGTTTTCATATGGTTTGCGGGATTGCTCCAGGGGAGTTTCGGGTGCATCCTTTGCAACAGGATTTTTATCTGGTTCAGCAATTTTTTCCTGGGCGGGAACTGGATTGTCGGTATTATCGGCAATTCCAATTTGTGGCGCTTTATCTGAAAACGGAAGTAGTAAAAACAATATCAGAATGGCGGCTGCAACTGATGACGCCCATGCGAGGGACGCATACAACCTTCTGGATTTGGATACCTTATGTTTTAATTTGCCTTTATTTGAATATATTTCATTGCCGGGAGTTAAACGTGTTTTTTGATACAGAGCCATGGTTTTTGCAACGCCGGCATCCGTTTCAGCAAGCTTTAAAAGTTTACGTCTGGCTTCATCGTCAAGATCTCCTTCCATATCGGCGATAATAAATGCTTCAGCATTTGAAGGTGTAAGCGTGCCGGTATTTACATCCCGTTTAAGGGTGTTCTTTTTGGCAAATGAAGTAGCCGGAGAATTTAAGGCAGGTGACTCTTTTAAAAATGAAACCTGCTGTTTTATATCCGGATTTTGATTTAGAAAATCCCGAAAAGCTGCTGCTTTTGCAGGGGAAAGGTTCCCTTCAACATAATCAAGTATGTATATTTCGTAATTATCTCTGTTAACACTATTCATAATAAAATGTATTTAAAGCAAAGAGACTTCTCAATTTAAAGTACGGTTTGAATGCTTACCAGGTATTCCTTCAGCTGCATTCTTCCGCGATAAATGTAAACTTTCACCTGCGATTCAGTAAGTCCGGTAATTTCAGCAATTTCATTATAAGCATACCCTTCATAATCTCTTAGCATTATTACGCTTCGCTGATCTTCCGGTAACCGCTGCACTGCTTCATGCAATACTTCCTGCAAATCGGAATACTGAGAATTTGTACTGTAACCATTGAGATGAAAATCCTCAACCCGGGTTTGCTTTTTTTCCTTTCTCAGTACATCAATCATGGTATGATACCCTGTGGTAAAGAGATAGGAGCGTACTTTTTGATAATCTACCTGATCCACTTTTAGCCATAACTTTTCAAACGTATCCTGTACGATATCATTCGCTTTATCTTCATCACTGATGTTTTTCAGGATAAATCGATAAAGCCTGTCTGCATAGGCATCTACACTTTGATTGTATTCGTCAACTGTCATTTCTGATGAAAATTACGGCTGTAAGACGATTAAGCCTCTGAAAAGTTACAACAATTTTCGGAAAAATTTATTTTAATGAATAAATCTGCAATGAAATTTTCTTAAAACCCCAATATTTCAAGATAGCAAGGGCTTACACTACTGTATAAATATCTTCGATGCGGGTAAGAATATCTTCAATTTCATTTTCATCTGTTGTGGTTAAAAGTTGTATCCTGAAATTTTTGAAGTGAGACAATCCTTTAAAATAATGTACAAAGTGCCTTCGCATTTCAAAAATACCTCTCGGATGGCCTTTCTCTTCAAGTGATTTCTTTAAATGCATACGGGCAAGCGACACCTTTTCCCGCAACGCAGGGCCTTCCCACAAATTATCATTTTCTATGTAATCTTTTATTTCTTTGAAAATCCATGGCCTTCCCACCGTGGCACGGCCAATCATAACGGCATCAACACCATACCTGCTAAACATTTGGGCAGCTTTTTGCGGGCTGTCAATATCGCCATTTCCAATAATCGGAATATGCATGCGTGGGTTATTTTTCACCTCTCCTATCAATGTCCAGTCCGCCTGTCCTTTGTAAAATTGCGACCGGGTGCGGCCATGTATGGTGAGTGCCTGAATGCCTACATCCTGTAATCGTTCTGCAATTTCTACAATATTTTTGCTGCTTTCATCCCATCCAAGGCGGGTTTTTACCGTTACCGGGATGTGCGTGGAATTTACAATGGCCCGGGTCATTTCCACCATTTTCGGAATATCGCGTAACATGCCGGCACCCGCACCACGGTTGGCGATTTTCCGCACCGGACAACCATAGTTAATATCAATTACTTCCGGATTGGCCGCTGTAGCCATTTTTGTGGCTTCAATCATGGGTTCCACCAGGTGACCATACAACTGGATGCCAATGGGTCGCTCGCTATCCAGTATTTCAAGCTTACGCAGGCTTTTTTTTCCATCATGCACCAACCCGTCAGACGAAATAAATTCAGTGTACATCATATCGGCACCGAAATATTTGCAGATATAGCGGAATGAGGGGCTGGAAATATCTTCCATTGGCGCCAGCAACAATGGCTTTCCTTCAATTTTTAAATTTCCTATCTGTAACACGGAAAATAAATCTTAATTTTGTGCGAAGTTACAACTTCCATTTATAATCTAAAAAACAAGCATGCGACGGTATTTTGAAAACGCCTCACCCCTGGTTCAGATTTTATTTTCAGGTTTTATTGTGGTAGTGGTTTTTTTGATAATTTTTCTCCTGGGTCTATTGTCGGGTCTCTTATTTTTTGATGTAAATGTGCTTGAGTTACCTGCATTGATGAATGATTTGCAATCGCCGGAAAGCCTGATGATTCTGAAATATTTTCAAATGGTGCAGGCCATCGGGCTGTTTGTGGTTCCTCCTTTTATAATTGCTGTTTTACTTAGCAGTGAGCCTTTACGTTACCTCAGCCTTAAAAAAAAGCCCAATGCCAAATCTGTATTTCTAAGTATTATTTTTATGATAGTTGCCATTCCGGCCATAAACATGCTGGCTGCCTGGAATGCACAAATGGATTTACCGGATTCTCTTGCCGGAGTTGAAGATTGGATGAAAAGATCCGAGGAAAGCGCAGCCGTGCTTATGGAAGCTTTTCTGCGGGCCGATACGGTGGGGGTTTTACTGCTCAATATTTTTATGATTGCCATTCTGCCCGGCCTTGGCGAAGAACTTCTCTTCAGGGGTGTATTGCAGCCTCAGTTGGCTGCACTGGCGCGTAGCAAAACAGCAGGTTTGTTTCTGGCTGCTTTCCTTTTCAGTGCCATGCACCTGCAGTTTTACGGTTTTTTACCTCGTTTTTTACTGGGGATAATTTTTGGTTATATGCTGCTCTGGTCTGGTAGTTTATGGTTACCGGTGCTGGCACATTTTGTAAACAATGTAATAGCTGTTATTTTTTATTACTACGCGGGCAAGAGTGATATTAACATCAGCGAACTTGAAGAATTAGGGGCTTCACGCGATGCATATGTATATGTATTGCTTAGCTTTGTAATATCGGCTGCTATTTTATGGCAACTGAAAAAAAGCACACAAAACAACAATGGCTATACTTAACCAAAACTCAATTTTGTGGGCTCAAAGAATTTGATACGGCTTATTTCATTTTTTCGGTATACATAAGCTACACCATAATCGGTGGCTTTCTCCCTTCTTAAATCCTCGGGTAAATCATTAAATGATTTTTCCACCTCATCCCATACTTGCGAAATAATTTCATCCGCTTCGGGACGCATGGCAGCAAGATCATTAAGTGCACGGGTATTGTTCTTTTGCAGTGTTTTTTGATTTTGATAAGCCTCTACAAAGTTCTCATACCGCACTTTAACCACGGCAATGGTTGGATTTGTTATTGGGCTCATTCCTTTTTGTGTTCTTCGGGCTTCGCCATTGATAATCTTTTCACCCCATTCAATAATATCCTGTTCAGTAGTTAGCGCCGGCACCCTTTTATCGTTTTCATCAATATTAAAATAAATACGCATGGCTGCAGGAATATCGCCCCGGAGAATAGCCATATTCAGCACCTGTATGAAATGAGAAATATAAAGCCGGGCTTTTTTCATATGGGCAACGTACTCCTTATTTCTTTTTACCTGGTTGTTATAGGCCTGCTTCTGCTCCAGGATTTTTTTCTCAAACCCGGGAAGAAACGACTGTACTTTTTGTAATGCATTCTGTGAAAAAGCAAGTTTAAAAGGAGGTATCTCTTTTCCTTTTTGATAAGCTGTTTGTAAAGCTTTTACTCTTGCATTATCAGTGTTTGGCAGTCGTCGGTAAGGCATAATGTTAATTATTTATTTGTTATAGTTTAAAACAATGACTTATTGTACGAAGGCTATGATAAATATCCAGAAAATAAGGCTGTTCGCACTATTCAGACAAAAATAACTATCTCTTTTACTGCTTGTCTCTTAAATGGTTACGTGCAAATTGTTAAAAAGTTGTTGATAAGTTAAATTTTTTTTGTCTGACACATCAAATTAGGCCCGTTTTTGTTATACTAACAGGTACTTAAATAATTAGTACATTTGTACAAAGTCATTTTTAAACCACTTTTTTTATTAAAAATACAATCAAAAGAACATTATGTTTAAACCTGAAGTATACGCTGAAAGACGAAAGAAACTAAAAAAATTGATGGGATCCGGAATATTGTTTTTCCCGGGTAACGGGTATTCGCCCATGAATTACCCTTCCAATACCTATCCTTTCCGGCAGGACAGCTCATTTTTATACTTCTTTGGTCTTGACCAGCCAGACCTTTCTGCTGTTATTGATGTAGATAATGATTCAGAAATCCTTTTCGGGACAGATTTTTCCATTGACGACATTATTTGGATGGGGCCCCAACCCAAACTTGCCGAGCGGGCTGCGCAATGTGGTGTAAAAAAAACCGGCACGCCCGATGAACTGCAGGGTATGATGAAAAAGCACAAAACAGGCATCCATTATTTACCGCCCTATCGTGGAGAAACATTAATACAGCTAAGTGAATTATTTAACACATCTATTGGTGAAGTAAAAAGCGGGTTTTCCGAAAAGTTGATAAAATCAGTAGTTGCGCTGCGTGAAATAAAAGATGAACACGAAATAGCAGAGATAGAAAAGGCTGTAGATACGGCATACGAAATGCATACGGCCATTATGAAGAAAATAAGGCCAGGCATGATTGAGCGGGAATTATCAGGCATGATTGAAGGCATTTCACTTTCGGGGGGCGGTCCTGTTTCTTTCCCGGTAATTCTCAGCAAAAGGGGCGAAACCCTGCACAACCATTTTCATGGAAACATCCTGAATGAAGGAGACCTGGTTGTAACCGATGCCGGAGCAGAAACTACCATGCATTATGCCAGCGATATTACCCGGACAGTTCCTGTGAGTGGAAAATTTACGCCAAAGCAACAGGAAATATACAGCCTTGTAGTAAAAGCAAATGTGGAAGCGCTTAAGATGTCCCGTCCGGGTATTCCTTACCTTGAGGTGCATGAAAAAGCCACCGAAATTATTGCCCGTGGTTTAACCGAATGTGGTATTATGAAAGGAAATCCGGCGGAAGCCGTAAAACAAGGGGCACATGCCCTGTTTATGCCACACGGACTAGGCCATGCCATGGGCCTTGATGTGCACGACATGGAAGGATTTGGTGAAGATTACGTGGGCTATGATGAAGAAATTCAAAGAAGCAAACTTTTTGGCACTGCCAATTTACGATTCGGGAAACGATTGAAGGAAGGTATGGTAATGACAAATGAGCCAGGAATTTACTTTATTCCGGCACTGATTGACCAGTGGCGTAGTGAAAACAAACATGCTGGGTTTATCAATTATGAAAAACTTGATGACTACCGGACATTTGGAGGTATACGGATAGAAGATGATATTCTGATAACCAAAGATGGATGCCGCGTTTTGGGTAAACCTGTGCCTAAA
>JBEPYD010000194.1:0-7533 GCA_041641575.1 Bacteroidales bacterium | reverse complement strand
CGTAGATGGAAAAGTCTTTAACGAAGGTGACTGGGTTTCGCTTAATGGTTCTACAGGTGAAGTATACGAAGGCAAGATTGCAACCATAGAGCCTGAATTGAGTGGTGACTTTGGAAAAATCATGGATCTGGCTGATAAATACAGAACCTTAAAAGTACGTACCAATGCCGAAACACAAAGAGACGCAACCCAGGCACGTAAATTTGGTGCTGAAGGTATTGGTCTTTGCCGCACAGAGCACATGTTCTTTGAAGGCGAGCGACTGGTACGTATGCGTGAAATGATTTTGTCTGATGATGAATCCGGAAGGAGAATTGCCCTGGAAAAATTGTTACCCATACAGCGTCAGGACTTTGCCGATGTATTTGAAGCCATGGCAGGTCTACCTGTTACTGTACGCTTGCTCGATCCGCCATTGCATGAGTTTGTTCCGCACGAACCCGAAAATCAGAAAGCAATGGCTGATGAAATGGGAATCTCTATAGAAAAAATTCAGGAAAAAGTGGAAGACCTGCATGAATTTAACCCCATGCTTGGCCACCGTGGATGCCGCTTAGGTAATACATATCCTGAAATTACAGAAATGCAGGCAAGAGCGATCATTGAATCCTGTTTAGACCTTAAGAAAAAAGGTGTTGAAACTTTCCCTGAAATCATGATTCCACTCACAGGAACCAAGAAAGAGCTTAAACTGCAGGAAGAAATTGTAAGAACTACTGTAGAAGCTGTATTTAAAGAAAGAGGAGACAAGATTGATTACCTGGTAGGTACGATGATTGAAATTCCACGTGCCGCCCTTACTGCTGATGAAATGGCAGAAGTTGCCGAATTCTTCTCATTTGGTACTAACGACCTTACACAGATGGCCTTTGGCTATTCTCGTGACGATGCCGGTAAATTCTTACCCATCTACCTTAAAAAAGGCTTGTTGAAAAACGATCCATTCCAGGTTCTTGACCAGGAGGGTGTTGGTCAATTGGTGGAAATGGGTACCAAAAAGGGCCGCAGCACTCGTAAAGACCTGAAAGTAGGTATTTGCGGTGAGCACGGTGGTGAACCAACTTCAGTTGAATTCTGCCACAGGGTAGGAATGAACTACGTAAGTTGTTCTCCTTATCGTGTGCCAATTGCACGTTTGGCTGCAGCACAGGCTGCTCTTCGCTAAAAAACAAATTATTGTTGATATAAAAAGGCTGTCCTACGGGACGGCCTTTTTTTGTTTTTATATATTAGCTTATGAACCGGCAATTGGAGTGCCAAATATTCCCACTGCAAGTTCTACCCAAATAAGCAAGAATGCAATAAAAATGGCTGCACAAATAAAAATTCTGTTTTTCACATTTTTTACTTTTCGCAGCACAAGTTCACAACCCATGCCTGCTCCGAAAATTAAAATTCCAAAGATTGCAAAATCTGTAATGCTCCAGTCTACCTCACTGGTAAATTGCATGGCAACGAAAGGAATCAGCAAAATAGTTGATGCCAGAACTAAAATAATCATTAATCTTTTGTTTTTCATTTTGTCTTATTTTAGATTATTAAACACAAAATAAAAGTACTTTGCAATAAAAGGTTAAATATTGTATTTAGAAATGCAAATCTCTTCAGTGAATCTTACAAAGGGGAGGGTGGAGTGAAAACTAATTGAACGGGTTTTTAGGCTAAACCTTATCCTTCAAAGGCAAGACAAGTGTTTGAGGTGTTAAGAATCTGCCTCAAATTTAGGGTAAATAAATGATGTTTCGTACTTATGTAAATCATTAAAATTTAACCCTTTTTGGGTTGTTGGCCTTCTGCAAGAATACCACAGGGCACGCCCCATGGCTATTCAAATTTAAGCCTTTCAGTCTTTTAACCACGAAAGGAACTATTTAAACTACACATAAAACTATTTGCAGTTTATTCCAGGGAAAAAAACTATCCTCTTGCAAATAAGTATTAACCAGCAGCAGCTGCGTGCCTGGAGAACAAGTGTCTTTACATTCCCCTGAACGTTGTTACTGATTTAGGAGGAGCCAGATAAATTAGTTTTCCTTGTTTTGGATGGTAATCATCCAATCCTTGATATAATTCGGTTTCATCATCTTTAGAACGCACTGCTCCAAATGTTTTATATGTGGTTCCATGTAAGCCAATATTTAAATTTTTTGGCTTATCGGCCATATTGATGACTACAAATGCATCAGGGTGGGTTGATTTGTTTTTGGCAAACGCAATAATGCTTATCTCTGCATCCATGGTAATGGTTTCACATACTGCAGTTTCCGGACGTCCCGCCATGGTTACCTGCTTATAGAAATGGTATCCTTTTCTCACTTTGTACGTGCCATCGTCGAAAACATGAATGGCTGAGCCGGCATTGGGGTCGCCACCTACCCACAACTCCGGCCTTTGAATACCTGCCCAGGGAATGAGTGCATTAATTTTACTGTTGTAAATATTGCTGTAAATCTGACGAATGAATTCTGTGTCCATGCCACCCCAACTGGTGGAGGTAACCCATGATTTCATTTCCGGGCGTAAATCCCTGATCATATCTATCCCCCTGCTGGTATGTCTTGTATTCCATCGTCCCCAGCCCCAGTTCATGAAACCATGGGAGGTGACAAGAGACATATTTTGCAAAGCGTTAAAATCCTGAACAATAGCCGGAGCATACCCATAATCGATAAACCGATCCCAGCTATAGCATTCACCCGGTGTAACGCCTATATGCCCCAGTTCAGCTTCCTCTAATTTTTTGGGTAAATATTTTAAGAAATCCACCACCATTTCAGGCGGCCAGTACATATTATAATCATGGTTGTAATGGTCTTTGGAATCCCCTCCATCATCGGGCCATCGTTGCCAGTCGTCGCCTTCATTGTGCAGGGAGATGTATTTCAGGGGTAATTGCTGTTCATTTACAAGAAAATCGGCCCAATCGATAAAGTAATTTGCCAGGTCTTCCTTGTGCCGGGGATCAAAATCGCGACCACGGAGTACTTTCTGGTTTGTCATGTACGCCGGCGGACCATACAGGGTGGTAATAATTTGAAAATCATAGCCAACAGACTGGCTTATCTGAAAACCGTTTTTAACGAAATAGAGCATATTTTCTGTTGTTCGAAGGTGGTGGTAGTTGCCACCCTCTTCTTCCTGGTGAAAGGGATCTAAAAACATTTTAATAAGGGCAGGTTGTAATCCATCTTCACCAAAAATTAATTGTAGTATCTCCTGCCGGGACTTTTCATTAAGGTAGCTAAATCCGCCATAATCCTGCCTCTGCGCATCAATATCCCTGTACTGGGCTTCTTCCACATAATTAAAACCAAAGCCTTCCCATGGCCTTAACGTGCGGTCAAAATGAACTTCGCACCGGATGGTGGTAAAGTTATCCGTTTGCCCCAATGCAGGCTTGATTAATAATGAGAGTGCAAACAAGAAAAAAACTATTTGTGATTTCATACCCAATCTTTTTAATATGCTAATACAATAATAATCATAATCTTTCAGAATTTAAACAAAGAATGGAAGCTATATTATTGATGTAGGTGATAATAATAGCTTTAAAACTGAAATAGAAACCTGATAACAAAACAAGAAATAATTATCTCATTTTCTCCAGGAATGGTATAAGAAAAGCAAATATTGGGTATGAATTTCCGCTACCCTGGTAATAATCTGGAAGGGTAATTCATCAGCCAGTTTCATTAGTCAGCAGGCACTATCAAAAGTGAATTATTTTGAGTAGGATCGGGTTTGATAACAGGAGTAGGGTAAAAAGCTGAAGTATCTGGTTTAAGAATCCTTAAGCTAAGATGTGGATATGATTGAATACGATTAATATGCCTTTCTATTGCCGATTGAAGTGCGGAGTCATGAAAAGCAGGCGCAACGCCTGGCATTATAGCCTGGCTCTCTGAGCTCTCATTCTCGTGTTTCTTCTCCCTCAAATGTTCATTTATCAATTCTTCAACAGATGATTTTAACTCTGGATTTATGTTAGAATCTGTTGACTTAGGTTCCTGTGAGAAACCAGAAGCCGTCAGGAACATGAATAATGCGGTGAAAATGATGAATTTCATATGTTAAAAGTATTAAGTTATTGATAGTAATTCGCAAATTTTCTAACTCAAAAATTTATCCGGAATGCTTAATAAAATTAATAAGCGCATTAGGAAATATCTCGTTGTAAGTATGATGTATTTGTTTTAAATCAATTACCCGTATATCTTAGCATTATAGTAATCTAAAAATCCTGCCTCTCCCTTACTTTTTAATAGATTTTGGTTTTCAATGAAATTTTGACCGTATTTTTCCCAACGTTTCGTCCAGCTTTTGAACTTATTGCAGGGGAATTCATCGCACTCATTACAATGTGTAATTCCTTTTTCCTGGCAGCATAAATGGAAGGTTTTGCATTTTTCACATTTTGCTTTATTTAGTTCTGCTCCCGGACAAGGATTCTTATCTCTTAAATAATTTGGACATCCACCGCAGAAACATCCACAGGCAGGGATGCGGCCTTTGTAATTTTTCAGATCAATCTTTACAATGGCTGCATTAATAAAATCAATGGGCATGGAGGTGATTTCAGAGATCTCCTTAACGGCATTACCCTCTTTGAATAACCGGAATGCAAGAAATTCCATCGATTCGCCAATCTCAATAATATTCTGGTCAGGGTCGTAAAAACGAATTACCCGCTGTTTCCAAGGTTGTTCCCGGGTTTGGTGGATAAATTTTATGTTATTATTTGCCAGCTTCTTTTCAATTCCTTCTATATCATCATGTTCAAAATATAATTCAAAATTATTACCCCCTGATTTTATCTCTATATCATTGATAAGCTTTTGGAAATGAGATTTTTCATGAATGGCAAAATCTCCCTCAAACGTTACATTCTCTCCAAAGTCATATTTCACCTTTTGCTCCAGTATATATTCATAAAAATCGCGTGATTTTTTGATATCGCTTACGGTAATAAGGGAGCATATGTATTTCATATCAGCAAGGCTTAATTATAAATCCCTAACTTCTGTGATCCGCTTGGTACAAGAATATTTTATTGTTTCCATACCTGGCAACGTAAAAAAGTTAAAATAAAAATAATACAATTTTTGCTAACAATGCTTTGGGAATATAAAAATGTATTTGCTCATTAATAGCAGATAGGGTGCAGAAAGCGCTTTTTATCCTTTTTGTAGCCTATCTATTCCTACACAGGTAACATGCTTCATTTCATGCAAACAAGTATTATTTTGAAACACCTTTAGCGCAGCGAAATCCCACAGCAAAGTCGCTCCAGTTGCTAATCAACCCTTTGCGATAATAAACCTTCTTACACATTTTTCCGGAATGCCAGCTACCACTTCTGATAACCCTGTTTGTTCCGCTTTCCGGGCCTTTTGGGTTATCGTATTCACTTACAGCGTAATAAGTCTCAGAATGTCTGTCATTTACCCATTCCCAGACATTTCCGCTCATATCGTATAACCCATAGCCATTTGGATCATATTTGCCTACCGGCTCAATTAAATTTTTCCATCCTTTACCCTCTTGTTTGGCTCTTTCTTTTGTCCATTCATTTCCATTGGGGAAATCCATATCTATCAGACCACCCCTTGCGGCATATTCCCATTCTGCTTCAGTAGGCAGTCTTTTACCTGCCCATTCGGCATACTTCTGAGCATCAAACCAATTTACACCGATTACCGGATAGTCAGGAAAATTTTCACCACTTTTGAAAATATCCGTATTCCAGAACTCAGGAAGCGTATGCCCGGTTTCCAGGCAGAATTGAAGGTATTCTCTGTTCGTTACCTCAAAGGCATCCAGGTAAAATGAGTCTATCTTTACTTTATGTGCAGGACTGAAGCCAAGTCCGTTTTGTATATCTTTTCCCATGAGAAATTCACCCGATGGTATCAATACCATTCCTTCAGGTTCATGCGCCGATTGTGCGGTAATATCAAAAGATAGGAAGACCAGGAAGGTGAAAATTGTTATTTTCAACTGAAAAAATATTAAGTTAATAGTGACAAATATAAATAGATTATAAGGCTTTAATGTCAAATTTGTTTTATAAAATGCATTTTATGGGTTCCCTGATATCCCTCTCCAATAAATACAGGTCAAAGTCTTTTGCCCAAAAATCCTTTTCTATCTTTTTAAGTTTAAACCCCATTTTTTCATAAAACTTGTATACAAGCTGTGTCGTGCGTACAATTATTTTCCGCACATTCTTGTCTTTTTTGATCTCCTCAATCCTGAAAAGTGTGAGAGCCTGGCCTATGCCTTTTCCCTGATATCCGGGATGAACGATATCCCATGAAATTCTTGTTGCAGTACCATTTTCGAAGCCGGGATTAAAGCCGCCTGCTGCTACAACAATACCAGTTTGTTTTACTACATAATAATGCTCCATCTCTGATGCAAGATAATCTTCTAAATCCTTTTCCTCTGCAGGATCAAAATATGCAGGAGTATTTAGCCTTAGCAATTGGATGATGTCAGGTTTATCTTTTGGGGTGTATTTTGTGATGGTTTGGTGCATGCTAGGTTAATCGAGGGAATATATAGGTTGATTGTTTTTGATCTCTTTCTTTTCTTTGATTAAATAGCTCATCAGGAATATAGGAGGTATAGCATTCATAAAGTAAAACATGTAGTCAAGATTTCTACGCCATATAAATTCATTTATGGTATTTATGATAAAGTATCCAATCATCATAATTAACATTGCAATTACATAATTATGTATATCATTGATAAATATTAGGTCATACTTATCTAATTTATAAAGTTTTATAAAAATAATGATATAGTTAATTGTCAGGATTAAACCCGTTAGTATTGTAACAAAAACTAATTCTTTTTTTGGAATAAGGGATGTCAAAATAATGGCAAGATTTGCTAAAGTAATATTTATGATCAGCCAGTAAACAGGCTTTTTAAGTTCTTCCAAATGATGTAACTTAACAAAATCGTATTTTAGTACCATCCAAAGGGCTATGGAAAACCATAGCACACCCAACTGAATAATAAGTATGTAAATCTGCAGGTTTTCCGGTGTCAAAATGGGAATCATTACAATTCCTTTAAGTATGTATAGACTAATTAATCCGGTACAGCTTAAAATGCCTGCTCTTAATTTTGAAACCATAAAAGCATAAAATTCTATTTTATTGAATGTTTGATTTTACTTATGAATGTATTATTCATTGCTTTTTAAATTATAATGCAATATTACTGTGGATGCATTAAAATCGTTCACCACGAATGTATAAATACGAATCACATCTTACTGTTGACAAAGTTGACAAAATAAATTATTTCCGCAAGCATGGACAATCTTTTAATTGCCGAGTCAAAAAGTATTATATTTCTATTTCCCATTCAGATAGTTTTTAACAAATCTAACCATTTTAAATGGATTTGATTGATTGTTATTAAGCTATAAGATAATATTGAATCCATCTAATCTTCTTCTTTTATTTTAGATAAAAACCTGATGCATTTTTTTTATTTTAGCTATGGTATTCCAACAAT